>WHTQ01000148.1 GCA_009377645.1 Micromonosporaceae bacterium
ATGATGAGGGTCTTGCGGCGACCGATGCGGTCACCGAGATGCCCGAACAGCATCGCGCCGACCGGGCGGGCCAGGAACCCGACCGCGAAGGACGCGAACGCGGCCAGCGTCGACACCAGCGGGTCGTCGGTGACGAAGTACAGCGCGTTGAACACCACCGCGGCCGCGGTGCCGTACAGGAAGTAGTCGTACCACTCCAGCGCGGTGCCGACGAACGCAGCGAACGCGACCTTCCTCGCTTCGGTCTCGGTCACCACCACCGGGGTGCTGGGGTTGCGTGGGGTGCTCATGGGCCTCTCCTGGGCTTCCGAGGGTCGGCGGACAGGCGTTTGCGTCACGGGGCAGCCGGCACCGCCTCCTTCCCGTGCGTGCAGCGGCCGCCGGCGAAGGTGGCGACCACCTCCGTGGCAGCGATCCGGTCCGGGTCGATCGCGGTGATGTCGTCGCCGAGTAGCACGAAGTCGGCCAGCTTGCCCGGCGCGAGGGTGCCGCGCTGGTCCTCCTCACCGGCGGCCCAGGCAGCGTCGATGGTGTAGGCGCGCAGCGCGGTGTGCACGTCGACCCGCTCGTCAGGACCGAGGGTGTTCCCCGCGCGGGTGCGGCGCAGCACCATCGACTGGATGCCGGCCAGCGGCGGACCGGGGGCGACCGGCCGGTCGGAGCTGCCGGGTACGCAGAGCCCGGCGGCCAGGAAGGACGCGTGCCGGTACAGCATCGGCTGCCGGTCGGCGCCGACGGCCTCGGCCATGGTGTCGCCGATCTCGTACAGGAAGTGGTGCTGCGGGACCGGGATGACGCCGGGGTCAGCCATCCGCTGCAGTTGGTCGGGGCGGGTGATGCCGGCATGCTCGATGCGGTGCCGGACGTCGGGGCGCGGGTGCTTGGCGTGAGCGTGCTCGAATGCTTCCAGGGCCAGGTCGACCGCCCGGTCCCCGATGGCGTGGCAGGCGACCCGCCAGCCGCCGGCGTGCGCGGCGACCACTTGGTCGGTCATCGCCTCGGGATCGGCCTGGAAGTAGCCGTGTCGGTGTCCGTGCCCGTGGTCGCAGAACGGCTCGAGCACCGCGGCGGTGCGGGCCACCAGCGACCCGTCCAGCCAGATCTTCATCGGCCCCAGCCGCACCCAGTCGTCGCCGAAGCCGGTGCGCATACCCAGGTCCAGGCCGAACGTCATCGCGTCGCCGGCGTGCCCGGACACCGGGTGCAGCGCGTCGACGGTCGGCATCAGCTGCACCCGAACGCACAGTTCGCCGGCGTCGCGGGCGGCCTGGTAGGCGGCCAGTTCCAGCGGCGACTTGCCCATCCAACCGGAGCCGATGCCGGCCTCGGTGACATGGGTGAGGCCTTCGGAGGCGTACACCTGCGACGCCCGTGCGACCGCGGCCTGCAGCCGGTGCAGCGGGTAGGGCATCACCAGGTCGACGACCAGGTTCTGCGCCTGCTCCTCCAGCACCCCGGTGGGGCCGTGCTCGTCGTGGGCCATCACGCCCCCGGCAGGTACAGGGGTGGAGCCGTCCAGCAGCCCGGTCGCGGCGAGCACCGGGGTGTTCACGCTGCTGACGTGTCCGGAGCGGTGCCGCAGCCACACCGGCCGGCCGCCGGCGGCGGCGTCCAGGTCGGCCCGGTGCGGGTGCCCGCCGAGCAGGGTGTGGTCGTAGCCGGTGCCGATCACGTAGTCGTCCGGGCCGAGCTGCGCGGCCCGGTCGGTCACTCGGCGGTACAGCTGGTGCAGCCCGGTGAGCCCGGACAAATCGATCTCGCTCAGGCCGAGCCCGAACCAGGCCATGTGGTTGTGCGCGTCGGCGAACCCCGGGGTGATGGTCGCGCCCCGGGCATCGAGGACCGCGGCGGCGGTCAGGTGACTGGTGTCGTCGAGGGCGACGACCCGGCCATGGTGCACGGCCATGCTGTGCGCGCGTGGGTGTGCCTCGTGAAGGGTGAGGATGTTGGCGTTGTGCACCATCAGGTCGACGCGCATCAAATCTCCTTCAGCCCAGGTGGTGCAGCCGGGTCAGCGGCAGTTGGTCGGCGTGGTGCAGCTCGACCGGCCGTCCGTCCACGTGCACCGGATGCGGCTCGGCAGAAACCTCGACGGTGGGGGTGGCGGTGTTGGCGAGCATGTCCGCGCTGGTCAGTCCACGGCTGTTTGCGATCGGCAGGTAGCGGTGGCCTGACGGCAGCCGGGCGCGGGCTTTGGCGTTGTCGAGGCAGTCGGCGGAGACGAAGATGTGCGACAACCGGGACGGAGCCGTGCCCAGGCCGCCGTAGAACGGGCGCATCCGTTGTGGCTGGGTGAGCCGGGTGGACCCGGAACCCGACCCGGCCGCGCCCCAGGCGACGAACCCGGACTTGATCACGAGTTCAGGCTCGGTGCCGAACCAGGCCGGTTGCCACAGCACGATGTCGGCCAGCCGGCCCGGCTGCACCGAGCCGATGTGGTCGGCCAGGCCGTGCGCGACCGCGGGGTTGTGGGTGAGCTTGGCCAGGTAGCGCAGCACCCGCGCGTTGTTGGGCACTTCCGGTCCGGTCTGGTCGGACAGGTGTGCCTGCACGTGCGCCAGCTGCCAGGCACGCCGCGCGGTCTCGCCGATTCGGCCCATGCCGAGTGCGTCGGAGTTGATGATGCTGATCGCGCCGGCGTCGTGCAGCTGGTTCTCCGCGGCGATGGCGTGTTCGCGGATCCGGCTGGCGGCGATGGCGGTGTCGCTGTGCAGCGCCGGGTGCGCGCGGTGCACGGTCATCGTCATCGGCCCGAGCTCGGCGACGGTGGCCGAGGTCAGCGGCAGGGTGGGGGTGGTGGAGGAGCACAGCACGTGCGGCTCGCCGACCACCCGCAGCAGGTCCGGGTGCCCGCCGCCGCCCTCGACGTGGTAGGCGTGCACGGTGCGACCGTCGGTGGCGGCCAGGGTATCGGCCAGGTACCCGGACTCGTTGAGCGTGTCGGTGTGCAGCGCCACCGGGAGGTCGACCGCATCGGCCACCCGTAGGCAGGTGTCGATGACCTCGGGGCTGGCGCCCCAGTCCTCGTGGACTTTGAACCCGCCGCAGCCGGCCAGCACCGACCGCTCAAGCAGCTCGCTGGAAGTGGAGGATCCGCGGGCGAGGAAGGCGGCGTTGACGGGGGCGTGCGCCCAGCCGGCGATGAGGTGGTGCAGGTTGGTGTCGGGGTTGGCGCCGACGTCCCACACCCCGCCGATGCCCATGCCGACGATGGTGGTGACTCCGGCCGACAGCGCGGCCGGGGCGAGCTCGGCGTTGGACATGTGCACATGCGAGTCGACGATGCCGGGGGTGGCGAGCAGCCCTTCGCCGGTGATCATTGCGGTGTGCGCGTCCACCTCCAGGTCCACCCCGGCCTGCACCTGCGGGTTGCCGGCACGCCCGACACCGACCACCCGGCCGTCCTTGACGCCGATGTTGGTCTTGCGTACCCCCAGCACCGGGTCGAGCAGCAGGACGCCGAGCACCACCAGGTCCAGGGCGCTGCCGCGGTCGGCGGCGGCCGGGCTGACGAGGGCACCGTGCCGCGCGGTCTTGCCGCATCCGCCGACGAGCTCCTCGCCCGGCTCGGTGTCGTCAGCGTCCACCTGCACCCACAGGTCGGTGTCGCCGAGCCGGACCCGGTCACCGGTGGTGGGCCCGTACAGGCTGGCGTAGGTGCCCGCGTCGAGGTGGCTCATCCGTGGCTGCCTTCCAAGGCGACCACCTCGACCTGGCGGTTCTGTCCGGCGTCGACGCGGAGCGCCTGCCCGGCCGGCAGGTCCAGCCGGTAGTCGCCGGGCTGGTCCAGCTCTACCCGCAGCGCTGGGTTGAGCCGGTCCAACGGCACGTGCGAGGACACCCAGATGGTCTGCGGTCCGCTGTTGTGCAGCGCGGCGATGCGGCGCTGACGGCCCGGCGCCAGCGGCACCTCGTGTCGTCCCGGCCGGACTGCACCGGGGCCGTCGGGCGGCGGGTCGCCGAACGGCGCGGGCACGTGCACCAGCGTGGTGCCGTGCGGGAACAGCGCCTCCACCTGCACGCTGGGCACCGCGGCCGCCACCCCGGGCAGCACGGCCGACGGGGGGATGAGGGCGCGGGCGCGCGCGATGATTGTGGCCAGGTCGGTGCCGTCCCAGGCCAGCTCGCAGACCTCGTCGCAGACCAGTGCGACGGCCTCGGTGGCACCCAGCGGGGCGCCGCGCGCGAGCCGGCGGCGGGCCAAGTCCGCGCCCGCGGCCAGCAGCAACCGCTCCTGCTCGCGTGGCGTCAGGTGCATGCGCCTCATGGTCGCGCCGGTCTGCACGGGGTGGGTAGTGCTGGCGGGCACGGACTTCGGCGGCTACGTTGTGCAAATGCACACCGATGGCGATGGCATCAGCCGGGGCCCGGCCGCCGATACGGGTGCCGGCGCGGACAGATGGGCCGAACTCGTCCGGCTGTTGCACGCCGACACCGACACCCTGGTGACCG
Organism: Micromonosporaceae bacterium; assembly: GCA_009377645.1. GTDB lineage: Bacteria > Actinomycetota > Actinomycetes > Mycobacteriales > Micromonosporaceae > Natronosporangium. The sequence continues at coordinate 4,453 of WHTQ01000148.1, forward strand.
AGTTCCTCCGGCGGGTGCACCAGATCCGGCCGTACGCGGCCGGTGTGGTGCCGGCGGAGCGGGTGGAGGCGGACGCGGTGGCCTCGTTCGACTACCTGCTGCGTCGCATCGGTGGGCTGCCGGTCCCGGACCGGGTTTGGCGCACGGGCCCGGAGGTGGGCCGGGACCGGGCCCACCGCGAGGTGCCGCTGGAGGACCTGGCGACCGCGGTGCGGCTGGACTTTCGGGTGCTGTGGAACGCGCTGCGTGACCGTGCCGGGCCCGACGACGTAGCCCTGTTGGTGGACCGGGTGGAAGACGTGTGGGCGGTGGTGGAGAACTACACCAGCACCATCCAGATCGCCTATCTGGAGGAGACCGCGCGGATGGCGCGGGAGCGGCGCCGGGAGCGCAGCACGCTGGTGGCTCGGCTGCTGGCCAGCACCGAGCCGGAGCCGGCCGAGGTGCATCGGGTAGCACTGGCGCTGGGGGTGGAGGAGACCGCGCCGATGCTGGTGGCCGCCGGCCCCGCGCCAGACCGCGCCGCCTTGCGGAGTTGCGCGGAACTGCTGGCGGCCTCCGGACGTACGGTGCATGTGCAGGAGGAGCGTGAGCACACGCTGCTGCTGACCCGCTGGCTCGGCACCGACAGCACCGACGCCGGCGCGGTCACGGCGGCGCTGGGCCAAGACGTGCGCTGCGGGGTGGGTCCCGTGGCCCACGGGGTGGCACAGGTGCCGGCCAGTGCACGCATGGCGACTGCGATCGCCGACGCGCTGCCGGCCAACCGGGTGGGTCCGCACACGGTGCGGCAGGCGTGGCTGTGGCTGGCCGGTTCGCGCCTGGGTCCGGCGGCGGCAGAGCTGGCGGCGCCGATCCGCGCGGGCCTGGCGAGCGCGCGGTCAGGCGAGCAGAACCGGTTGCTCGAGACGGTGCTCGGTATGCCGCGTGCGGTTCGGTCCAGCAGGTGGCCACCCGGCTCTATTGTCACCGCAACACGGTGGTCAATCGGTTGCGCCGGTTCGCCGAGCTGACCGGGTGTGACGTCACGGTGCCCGACCAGGCGGTGCTGGCGCAGGCGGTGCTGTCCTGGGACGACTGTGGCGTCGTGGCCCTGCGTGACCCCGGGTGATCGTTGCGACCCGGAAATCCGCCGGCGCCTACACAGAGCCCGGTGCTTTATAGAACCCGACGCCCTCTCTGTCAACCTCTCTTGAGACACCCCATCCGGTAGGAATTACCGACTGGTGAGGGCGAGATTCGGAGAGAGGTTTGATGACGGTCACGACGTGGGTGTCGATCAACGGAACGACACGCTGACGAACCCTTACCGGCGATCTCCTCGAGCTGAACCGTGGCGGTGCCCGCCTCATCCATGCTGAGGAAGTGCCACAACCCCGACACCGCCGCCAGGACGCCACGGTGCGGGACCGCATCGTGGCCCGGCTCGACGAACGCATCGCCGGCTCTGACGCCCTGCCGGCCCGCAAACGGGCCGAACTGGCCGGGGCGCTGCGCACCACGGCCGCGTTCGCCCGGTTCTTGCGCACCACACCCGGCGGGCTGTTGCGCATCGACCGCGCCGCGATGCGACGCGCCGCCACCTTCGACGGCAAGTTCTTGCTGCGTACCAGCGACGAGAGCCTCACCGCAGCCGACATCGCCGAGGGCTACAAAGGCCTCTACGAAGCCGAACGAGGATGGCGGGACCTCAAATCCACCCTCGACCTGCGCCCGGTCTACCACCACCGCGAAGACCGCATCCGCGCCCACGTCCAGCTCCAGTGGCTCGCCCTGCTACTGCTACGCGTCACCGAGACCACCGCCGGTGACACCTGGCGCAACATCCGCGACGAACTCGAACGGCTCCACCTGGTCACCCTGGCCACCACCGAAGGCCAAGTCGGCCAACGCAGCGAGCTCACCCCCGGCCAACGCGCGATCCTCGGCGCACTCGACCTGCCCGAACCACCCCGATTCCTCGACTTCACCCCCACCGCCGAGTAGCCCCCGGCCCAGCCGCCCGGCCGCCCCGACCCGCGCCGTAGTAACACGACCCCGCAGCTGCCACACACCCAAAAGCCCAGGTCAGCCCACATTTCGGGCTCCACGTGTGTCCACATTCTGCGGAAGTCAGACGTGACGGGCGGCCACTTTGCGCCGCCGCCGCGCCGCGTTCCGTCGGCTCTGCGCACGCGGTATCATCTTCACCACAAAGGCCTTTCCCACCTGGGCTGCGTTGAAGTCGCAAACTCAGGCAGGATAAGGCCTTTACCCTACTCAGCGCCGATCCAGCCCAACCAACACGCTTGGTCAAGGCCTAGTCCTCGTC
>WHTQ01000205.1 GCA_009377645.1 Micromonosporaceae bacterium
GCAGTGGTTGAGTATGGTGGCCGCCGGGGTGGTGCTGGCGGCGGCTGCGAAGTCAGCCCAGCTCCCGTTCTCGCCCTGGCTGTTCTCGGCGATGGCCGGCCCCACCCCGGTGTCGGCGCTCCTCCACTCGGCCACCATGGTCGCCGCCGGCGCCTATGCCCTGATTCGCCTCCAGCCGATCCTTTCTGCGGTGGGCTGGTTCGGTCCGGTGGTGGTTGGTCTGGGGCTGGTCACCTCGCTGGCCGGCGGGGTGGTCGCCTTCGCCCAGATCGACTTCAAGCGGGCCCTGGCTGGGTCCACCTCCGCCCAGTACGGCCTGATGCTGGTGGCCACCGGCGCCGGGTTCACCGCCGCCGGGATGGGCCAGCTCACCGCCCACGCCTTTTTCAAAGCCCTTCTCTTCCTCGGAGCCGGGATCGCCCTCCACACCGCCGGCACCCTCGACCTAGGCTCGCTCCGGCTGGGATCGACCCTGCCGCGGGTGGCGGTGTTGTTCGCCGTCGGGGCCGCCTCGCTGGCCGCGGTGCCGCCTCTGGGTGGGGCGTTCACCAAGGAGACCGTCCTCGCCGCCGCCTTCGAGGCGGGGACCTGGGTGGGAGCGGGGACCGCCGTCGCCGGGCTCCTGTCGGCGCTGTACGCCTCCCGACTCCAATTGCTGGGCTACGGTCGGGGGCCGGTCATCACCGTGGCGACACCTCCGCACCGAGTCGAGATGGGTGCCCTGGGCCTGCTCGCCGGCCTCGGCATTGCGCTGGGAGCGCTTTGGCTTCCCGGAGGCGAGGAGTTCGTGGCTGAGGTCGGCGCCGGGGCACTGGCGGTTGGTGAACCCTGGGAGCTGGGCGTCTCGGTGGCGAGCATCGCCGTGGCCTTCGGTGTCGTCTGGCTGCTGTGGCGGCGGGATCGGCTGGTCGGATGGGCCGTCCCCGAAGCGGTTCGCCTGGTCCTGGCCGACTGGTGGGGGATACCCACCGTCGCCCGGGCGCTGGTTGTCGACCCGGCTCTCCGCCTCTCCAGCGGTCTGGCGCGGGGGGATCGGTCGGTCATCGACGCTGTGGTCGGCGGTGTAGCCGTGGGGGCCGACCGCTTCTCCCATCGGCTCCGTCGGACGGTCGAGAGCGCGGTCGACCGGCTGGTCCATCTGATCGGTGGCGGGACCCTGCGCACGGCGGATCTGTCTGGGCGGGTCGACGATGGGCGAGTCGACGGGGCCGTCGAGGGGATCGTAGGCGGCATCGGATTCGCCGGGGAGCAGAGTCGACGACCCCAAACGGGCATGACCCATCACTACTACGCCCTGCTGA
>WHTQ01000033.1 GCA_009377645.1 Micromonosporaceae bacterium
CAAGCGAGGGCGGAAACGCCGCCGTCAACACCCCGATCGCGATGCGATCCGACAAACGCTCACCCGACTTGACCTGACCAGCACGCGGCACACCACAATCAACGACCGGTATGCCCTTAAGTTACCGGTATTGGGGTTAGGTGAGGTTCTCGATGTAGAACCAGTTGAACGGTGCCCAGGGTAGGTTGCGCAGCACGACGGCGTAGATCAGGAAGACCGCGACGTAGATGCCGATGGCGCGCGGGCTGGGTCGCCAGATCGGCAGCCGCTTGCCGAAGATCCAACCGGCGGTCCACACGACCAGCGCGTACAGCCCGTACAGCAGCCCGACCAGCGCGACCAGGTGGTGGCGGTCTACGACGCCACCCAGCGGCTCGGGGTGGAGTTCCTGGGCGTGAATGTGCGCGACGGCCGCGACGCAGCAATCGCCTTCGTCGACGCGTTCGGCCACGTCTGGCCCAGCCTGTTCGACCCTGGCGGCGAGGTGGCCCTGGCATTCCGCGACGTGCCACCACGGTGATCCCGACCACTCTGCTGCTGGACCGGCAGCACCGTATCGCCGCCGTGTTCCGCCGCCGGGTCTATCAACCCGAGCTGGAGGACGTGGTGCGTGAGCTGGCCAGCGAGCAGGTGTAGCCGGTGGAGTTCGCGCAGATCGCCACCTCCGGTCCGCTGCTGGCCGCGCTGGCCGTGGCGGTACTGGCTGGGCTGGTCAGCTTCTTCGCCCCCTGCATGCTGCCGCTGGTGCCCGGCTACCTCGCCTACGTCACCGGGCTCGCCGGAGCCGACCTGGCCACCCCAAGCCGATCCCGCACCAACCAGACCGGCGACCCAGGCCGCGCCGAAGCCGCCGACGACGCGACCGGCGCCGTGCCCACCCCGGCTCCTCCCGGCGCGATGGGCACGGACCTGACCACCCGGCCAAGCCCAGCCCACGGCCGAGCGGTCGCCGGCGCCACCTTGTTCGTGGCCGGGTTCACCGCCGTTTTCACCCTGCTCGCCTACGCCGTCGGCGAGCTCGGCCGGATCCTGCTGGTGCACACCCGCACCATCGAGCTGGTCGCCGGGGTGCTCATCATCCTGCTCGGGCTGGCCTTCACCGGGCTGCTACCCGGAAACGGCCGAAGCTTTCGGGTCAACCGGCTGCCACCCGGAGGGCTGGCCGGCGCACCGGTCCTGGGCGCCACCGTCGCGCTGTCCTGGACCCCCTGCCTGTCACCCACCCTCACCGCCGTGCTCGGCCTGGCCGCCGTACAGGGCTCCGCCGGCCGCGGCACCCTGCTGGCCGCCGCCTACTCACTGGGAATGGGCCTGCCGTTCATCGCCTTCGCGTCCGGACTCACCCGGCTGCTACGGCTGGCCACCTTCCTACGCCGCCACGGCGCCTGGATCACCCGGCTGGGCGCGCTGCTACTGGTCGCCGTCGGGCTCGCCCTGGCCACTGGCGCCTGGAACGCGTTCATCACCTGGCTACGGATCACCATCGGCCCGGGCCAGATCGGCATCTGAACTCTGTCGCTGCTGTCGCCGTGTCTGCGTGCATTCGTGTCCTGACCCGGGCAGTGACACGCGCTTCGGCGATCGGTCGCTGCCTCACGGACGGTCGCCTGGGCCGGCGTTTTGATCCGACGCCACGCACCCTGTGTAGATCTACGGGGACAGGTCGATGATTCCTTCGACTACGAGCAGCCGGCCGATCACGGTCCGCTGTTGCAGATCTTTGACGTGCCCCCGGGCAGAGACAAACCTGCATCACCTGATGGCGATCTGAGGCGTCCTGAGCTGCAGCTTTGCCCGGCGTGACCTGGAGTTCCGCCGCTTCGTCGTGTTGCAGGTTGGTCCTTCGTCGCAGCGCCAGCGCCTTCAGCCTGGTTTTACGCGAGTGCCGACGTATCATGTCGGCGGTGCTGCCTCAGCGGTGGTTGGAGGTGGTTGATGGGTCGCGCGGAGGGCGTGCCGTTCGTCGAGACGTTGGTCGATCCAGGCGGTGAGGCGGGTGATGGCGAGGGTGTTGCCGGTGCGGCGGGCGTTGTTGCGTTGTGCGACGGCCCAGGCGAGCGCGTCGTCGAGTTCGGCGACGGGTTCACTGGTCACGAGCATCTCAAGTTGGTCGCCGATCAGCAGGTTGTTCGGGTGGGTTGGCCGGTTCTCGTGACCCGCGCTGCCGGGAGGGTCGTGCAGCATTTGCGTATTTTAGCAACTGCCAAGTCTGTAGCGGTGGCGGGGTTCCGTCCTCGCCTGGGTACCTGGCGTGTTGGGGGTTGTGATTGCCGGTGGCAAAAGCGGAGGCAACGGGGGCCGGGTGGTGGCGGTTGGGGTCGTCTGGCCAGCGGTAGGTGTTCCGGTCGTGGGATGTTGACGACCTGCGGTGGAGGCCGGTTTGTGTCGTAGGTCACCGGCTGATGGGCACCTCGGGTAGATCGGCCCACAGGTCGCGGATGCCGCTGTAGGTCTTGTCGGGCAGACGGTGCAGGGCTTCGATGGCTTGGGTTCGGGCGTTGTTGGTGACGGCGGCGGCGAGCAGGTCGGTCCGGGTCGCGGGCCCGGCGATGAAGGCGGTCTCGATGTGGTCGGCGAGTTCGGTGCGGGTGACCGGTGGCACGGTTCTCCTTGTCGTGGCGGGCGCGTCGGCGGCGGTGGTCTCGTACGGTGGCTGCGTGTGGTGAGGTTGGTCGGCGGTGTTGGGCGGTGGAGGGGTTCGGCGTGTGGGCCGGGCACCTGGGTTATGGCGGGTTGTGGTCGCCCCGGTCGTGGTGCGGCGGGGCCGCGTCGGCCGACAGGTGGTAGAGCCGGTCGGCGACGGCGCGTAGGAGGGCGGCGAGCTCGCGGCCTTCGCGGTCGCGGTAGAGGCGGATGGCGGACTGGGCGGCGGCCAGCAGCATCGGGCCGTGTTCGCCCCATGCGGGTGCATAGTGGAGGATGCGGATCGCCACGCCGCCGAGCTGGGTGTTCACGCCCGGGTGGTCGGTCTGGTTGTTGCGTAGGGCGGGCAGCAGCTCGCCGGTGAGGGTGAGGTAGGTGTCCCAGGCCGCGCGCTGCGCCGGTGCCTGCATGTGTGCCGGTTTTCTGGGGGTGGTGGCGGTCCGGCGGCGGGGGCAGCGGGTGGCGGTGCGCGGGTGGTGCGTGGGCGCTGGGCGGGGTGGGGTCATGTGGTCACCGTCGCGGCCGGCTGGTGGGCCTGTGCCGGGTCGTGGCGCAGCGCGTCGAGCAGCTGGTGCTGGTCGGTGAGGAGGTGGGCGAGGAACCTGCGGGCGGCGTGCAGCAGGTCGGCCACGTCCGGCCCCGCCAGCGCGTAGGAGACGGTGCCGCCGGCCCGGGTCGAGGTGACGATTCCGGCCCGGCGCAGCACCGCCAGCTGCTGCGACAGGCTGGATGCCTCGATGTTGATGCCGCTCAGCAGGTCCCGCACCGGCATCGGTCTTTCACCGAGCAGCTCGAGCACCCGGATGCGTACGGGATGACTCAGGGTGCGGAACAGCTCCGCCTTCGCCTCGTAGAGCGGGATCATCGTACCTCCCCACCATGTTGCTACTGATATGCGCAATTGAACACCTCTTCAGCTCGCCTGCCCAGGCGGCGTGCCTGGTGTGACCCGTGCCACGCTGCTGGGTTGGTTCGACCGACCGCTTGGCTGCGCCTTTGCGTGGGACGGTGTGCCCGAACCGGGTCGGTACGTGACGACGGGTGGGTAATTTTCTCACATCTGGTGGCCGCGGTCCGGTTGCGGTCTCACGAGTTGCTAAAGTCGGCATCTCGTCAGGATGTTAGCAGGACTCGATCACGAAGAGGTGGCACCGATGACGGCTGCGGCGACGATCCCGGGGTTGGGCGATGCCCCGACCGGCCATGCGGGTCTGGTGGCGTGGGTGGGTGAGGTCGCCGAGCTGACCACACCGGACCGGGTGGTGTGGTGCGACGGCACGCCGGAAGAGTGGCGGCGCCTGACCGATCAGCTGGTGGCGGCGGGCACGCTGGTGCGCCTGAACCAGGAGCGTAAACCGAACTCGTTCCTGGCCCGCACCGACCCGGACGATGCGGCGCGGGTGGAGGACCGCACGTTCATCTGCTCGGTGGAGCAGGCCGATGCCGGGCCGACGAACAACTGGGTGGACCCGGTGGAGATGAAGGCCACCATGACCGAGCTGTACCGGGGGTGCATGCGGGGGCGGAGCATGTACGTGATCCCGTTTTGCATGGGACCGCTCACCGCGCAGCCGCCGATGTTCGGGGTGGAGATCACCGACAGCCCGTACGTGGTGATGTCGATGCACATCATGACCCGGATGGGCGCCGCGGTATGGGAGGCGATGGGCGAGCACGCGCCGTTCGTGCCCTGCCTGCACTCGGTCGGTGCGCCGCTGCCACCCGGGCAGGTAGACGTGGCGTGGCCCTGCAACCAGACGAAGTACATCGCCCACTTCCCGGAGTCGCGGGAGATCTGGTCCTACGGCTCCGGGTACGGCGGCAACTCGCTGCTGGGCAAGAAGTGCTACTCGCTGCGGATCGCGAGTGCCATCGCCCGCGACGAGGGCTGGCTGGCCGAGCACATGCTGATCCTCAAGCTGACCTCGCCCACCGGCAGTGTGCACTACATCGCGGCGGCGTTCCCGTCGGCGTGCGGGAAGACCAACCTGGCGATGCTGGAGCCGAGCATCCCCGGGTGGAAGGTGGAGACCCTGGGTGATGACATCGCCTGGATGCGGTTCGGCGCCGACGGCAGGCTGTATGCGGTCAACCCGGAGTACGGGCTGTTTGGGGTGGCGCCGGGCACGGACTGGGCCACCAACCCGAACGCGATGCGCACCCTGGAGCGGGGTAACTCGATCTTCACCAATGTGGCGCTGTCCGACGAGCGTGACGTGTGGTGGGAGGGTATGGGCACCCCGCCGCCGCACCTGACCGACTGGCGCGGCGAGAACTGGACACCGGGGGGCGGAACGCTGTCCAGCCACCCGAACTCGCGGTTCTGCACCCCGATCACGCAGTGCCCGATCCTTGCGGCCGAGTACGAGGACCCGCGGGGGGTGCCGATCTCGGCGATCCTGTTCGGCGGCCGGCGGCGGAGCACCATCCCGTTGGTCACCCAGGCACGCGACTGGGTGCACGGGGTTTACATGGGCGCCACCCTGTCGTCGGAGACCACCGCGGCGGCCACCGGGCAGGTCGGGGTGGTACGGCGCGACCCGATGGCGATGCTGCCGTTCCTCGGCTACGACGCGGCCGACTACTTCCGGCACTGGATCGAGATGGGCAAGGGCGGCGACGGCGACGCCAGCAAGCTGCCGAAGGTCTTCTCGGTGAACTGGTTCCGCCGCGGCGATGACGGCCGGTTCCTGTGGCCGGGTTTCGGGGAGAACTCGCGGGTGCTCAAGTGGGTGGTGCAAAGGCTGGAGGGCACCGCCGGGGCGGTGGAGACGCCGATCGGCTACCTACCCGCCCCGGAGGCCCTCGACACCGAAGGGCTCGACCTGCCGCCGGAGGACCTCGCCGCCGCGGTACGGTTCGACCCCGAGGAGTGGCTGCTAGAGATCCCGCAGGTGGTCGGCTGGTTTGCCCGGTTCGGCGACAAGCTGCCCGGGGTGCTGTGGGCCGAACTCGACGCGCTCCGGGCACGCGTCAACGCGCCGTAGTCGACCGCCTACCCCGTCCGGACGCGGGGACGGGCCGCCCCCGGACGGTGCCGGCGGCTGCCGGGGGTTGGGCGTGGCCGGTCAGAGGTCGTTGCCGGCGTATGACGGGTTGAAGCTTTTGTTGGCCAGCGGGAAGTCCGCGACGATGGTGTTGGCCAGGGCGACCGGCAGCGCGGGCCAGTTGAAAAACGACGGGTCGACGACCTTCACCCGGGTGAGCCGGCCGTCGCTGTCGATCTCGATGCGGTGGGTGATGGTGCCGCGCCAGCCTTCGGCGATGCCGACGCCCGACCGCGGTCCAGGATCCGGCCTCGGCTGGTCTGGGTGGTCCGTGTCGCCGCCTGAACCGGGACGGTCGAGCAGGTCGGAGATGTTGGCGATCGATGTCGTGATCTCCGCGGCGCGGGTGGTGAACCTGGCCAGGACGTCACCTGCGGTGTGTGTGCTGACCGTAAATGACGGGCCGAGGTCTGCCATCGGGTGGTCGCGGCGGGCGTCGATGTCCAGGCCGCTGGCACGGGCGACGTAGCCGAGCGTGCCGAGGTCGGTGGCCTGCTGCCGGGTGAGGACGGCGGTGCCGGCGAACCGGTCGTGGACGACGCTGTGACCCAGCGCGATTGCGACGATCTCGGCGATGTCGGCCGCGATCGCGGCGAGCCGGTCGGGGTCGGGGTGGCGGCGTATGGCGGCGGCGCCGGGTCGGATCGCGCCGCGTAGCAGCCGGTGGCCGGTGACCTCGGCGTTGATGCGTAGCAGCTGTTCGCGGATGTGCAGGGCGTGGGCGTTGAGGATGCCGTGGCCGACGTCGTTGCACAGTGCCCCGATGTCGGTGACGTGGTTGTAGAGCCGTTCCAGCTCAAGCAGCATCGCCCGGGTGGTGCGGGCTTGCGTGGTGACGGGTAGGCCGAGGGCGTCTTCGACGGCGAGGCAGAATGCCAGGTTGTGGCCGACCGCGGTGTCGCCGCTGACCCGTTCGGCGAGCTCGATCGCGTCGGAGGGCTGGCGGCCGTGGAACAGCTTCTCGACGCCTTTGTGAACGAACCACAGCCGTGCCTTGAGGTTGATGATGGTTTCGCCGAGCACGGAGAACCGGAAGTGTCCGGGTTCGATGAGTCCGGCGTGGACGGGGCCGACGGGGATCTCGTAGACGCCGGGTCCCTCGACGGTGCGGAACGGGTACGGTCCGTCCACGTCGCCGAACGCCGGTGGTGGTCCCGCGTCGTGGCGCATCGGGTACCAGCCGCGCGGCCAGTGGAAGTGCCGCACGAGCCGGCGAGGCAGCGGGTGGTGGTCGGGGATGATGCCGTACAGGTCGCGCATCTCCCGCTCGAACCGGCCGGCTGGGAAGGACACGGCGGCCAGGCTCGGCAGGTGCGGGCCGGTGGGGTCCAGCGGGACGTGTAGCTCGAACCGCCGGTCGGGTGCCGCGGCGGTGAACAGGTAGACCGCGCGGAGCCGGTGGCCGTCGTCGTGTCCGGCCACGGACGCGACCCGGAAACCGGCCGCCAGCAGCGCGGCGGCGTGCCCGGCCAGCTCGCCGGTGGTGATGGTGAGTGTCTGGCGCCGGTATCCGACCGGTTCGCCGGCTGGGTAGGCAGCGTATGGCGGGGTGGTGTTCATGGTGTTCCTTGCAGGATGTCGGCGGCCTGGTACAGCACCTGCTGCAGGGGGCCGGTGGTGATGCCGAGGACGGCGCAGGCGGCCAGCCCCGCTCCGAGTGGGACGGTGGTGCCGGCCGGTGTCCGGGTGGGCGCGGCGGCGGCGCCCGGCCGGCCGGGCCAGGGCTGGGGCCGGGGTCGTGCCGCAGCGCGCGGGCCGGGGTCGCCGAGCAGCATGTGGCCGGCGTGGGTGAACAGGGCGGCGGTGATGACGAGCACGAACACCAGCGCGAGGGCGGTGGCCCAGCCCAGCTCGGTGGCGAACCCGGCCCGGAAGATGCCGAGCTCACTGGCGAACAGGCTGAACGGTGGAAACCCGAGCAGGGCCAGCACACCGAGCCCCACCCCGCCGGCGAGCACCGGCTCCCGTACGGCCAGGCCGCGCACGTCGGCGACGAGCCGGCTGCCGGTCAGCTGAGCGATCCGGCCGGCGCCGAGGAACAGCACGGCCTTGGCCAGGCCGTGGCCAAGGATGTGCAGCAGCACCGCGGCCAGCGCGAGCCGGCTGCCGGCGGCGGTGCCCAGGGCGAGCAGCCCCATGTGTTCCATGCTGTGGTAGGCCAGCATCCGCTTGTAGTCGCGTTGCGCCAGCAGCAGCGTGGCTGCCACCGCGAGGGTGGCCAGCGCCATGACCAGCAGCAGGTGGCGTACGAACGCATCGCCGAGCGCGGCGTCGGCGATGACCTTGACCCGGAGGATGGCGTAGAAGGCGACCGCCAGGAGCACCCCGGACATCAGCGCCGAGACGGGCGCCGGGGCCTGGCTGTGCGCGTCGGGGAGCCAGGTGTGCAGCGGCGCGAGGCCGACCTTGGTGCCGAACCCGATGACCAGCAGCGCGACCGCGATCCGGGTGACACCCGGATCGAGCCCGTCCGCGCCGGCGGCGAGCCGGACCCAGTCCAGGCCGGCGGGAGCTGGGGTGTGGGCCGAGGCGTAGTTCAGCAGGATCGCGCCCAGCAGGGCCAGCGCGATGCCGACCGAGCAGATGAGTACGTACTTCCACGCGGCCTCCACGCATGCGCGGGTGCGTTGCTGCCCGACCAGAAACGCGGTGGCGATGGTGGTGGCCTCCACCGCGACCCACAGCGTGCCGAGGTTCGCGGCCAGCACGGCCGTGGCCATCGCCGCGAGGAAGGTCTGCACGAGCAGGCTGTGCCGGTACGCGGTCCGGGCGGTGGCGGGTCCGGCGCGGATTTCGGCGGCCAGGTAGGCGGGGCTGGCCGCGGTCGCCAGCAGGGCGATCACGCCGATCACGATTAGCATGTACGCGCTCAGCGCGTCGACCCGCAGCAGCCCGCCCAGGCTGGTGTGCGGCCCGGAACCGGTCACGAGGGTCGCGAGGCCGATGCCGGCGGCGAGCATGCCGCCGGCGCAGACCGTGCCGAGCCATCGGGTCGGGCCACGCCAGCCGAACAGCGCGTAGCCGGCGGCGCCGAGCACCGGCGCCAGCACCGGGACGGTCACCAGTAGGGAAGAGGGTGTCATGTGTCGCGTAGCTCCGTGAGGTCGTCCAGGTCGGTGTCGCCGAAGGCCGCCTGCATGCGGGTGGTCAGCACCTGCAGCACGAGAACAGCGAACAGCACGTCGAGGGACACGCCCAGCTCGACGATGAGTGGGACCTCGGCGGTGGTCAGGAACGCGGCGGCGGTGATGCCGTTGTCGATCAGCAGGAAGCCGATCACCTGCGACACCGCGCGGCGGCGGGTAATCAGCACGAAGAACCCGACCAGCACGACCGTGAGACCGACCGGGACCGCCCGGGTCACCGGCGAGGGCGACAGCGTTATCAACGGTTGCGCCACCGCGTAGGCGAGCAGGGTGAGCACCGCCGCGGCGAGCAGCGAAGCGGCGACGTTGACCAGCGGGCTGGTCTCCCGCGCCGGGCCGGCGGCCGGCATGGCTCGCCGCACCAGCCAGGGCAGCCCGATCGCCCGCAAGGCCAGGACACCCACGGCGAGCAGGGCGAGCTCGAGCGACCGCTGCTCCACGGCGAGGACGGCCACGATGCCGGCCAAAGCGACCCCCTGCAGGGCGAAGACCCGTACGATCGCCGCGAGCTGCCGGCGCCACAGCACCACCACGGCGGCGAGCAGGAACGCTCCGCAGGACAGGTACAGCAGCTGCACGCTGAGGCTGGACAGGGCGGCGGTATCGGTCACGGGAACCTGCCTAGGCGAGAAAGTAGGAGGCGGCGACGGCGAGCAGGGCGAGCAGGAACGATCCGGCCAGCAGCTCGGGTACCCGGAACAGGCGCAGCTTGGCCATGAATACCTCGCCGACGGCCAGCGCCAGACCCAGCACGGCGACCTTGCCGGCCAGCGCCGCCACCGCCACCGCCACCGGCAGCGGGCCGGCGAGCGACGCGATGCCCCACGGCGCGAAAAGGTTCGCGAGCAAGCCCAGGAACACGGCCAGCCGCATCGCCGAGGCCCACTCCACCAGCGCGAGGTCGGGGCCCGCGTACTCCAGCACCATGGCCTCGTGGACCATCGTCAGCTCCAGGTGCGTGGCCGGGTTGTCGACGGGCAGCCGGCCGGTCTCGGCGATGATCGCGACCGCGAACGCGAGCGCGGCCAGCAGGCTGACGGGGGAGATCACCAGCGCCGGGTCGTGCAGCGTCGAGGTGACGATGTCGCCCAGGTTGGTCGACCCGACCCGTACCGACAACGCGAAGATGGCCACCAACAGCGTCGGCTCGACCAGCGCAATGATCGTCACCTCCCGGCTGGCGCCCATCCCGCCGAACGCCGTACCGGTGTCGATGCCCGCCAACGCCAGCGCCACCGCGCCCAGACTCAGCAGGGCGACCACCGCGAACAGGTCGGCCACCGGGCCTAGTGGCGTGGCGTTGGTCAGGAACGGTACGACCGCGGCGACCACCAGGGTGGTCGCCATCAGCAGCACCGGCGCCAGCCGGAACACCTCGGTGGTGCCGCGCGGCGTCAGCGGTTCCTTGCGCAGCAGCTTGCGCAGATCGCGCCACGGCTGCGCGACGCCCGGCCCGGCGCGTCCCTCCAGCCTGGCTCGCACCTGCCGCATCGCGCCGACCAGCAACGGGGACCCGCCCGCGACCACGACCACCTGCAGGGCGGCAACCAGGACCCCCGTCATCGGGTCACCGCCAGCAGCACCAGCAGGCCGACCAGCGTGTAGAAGCCGTACCCCAGATACCGGTGCACGCTGCCGTTGGCTAGCCCCCGCCCGGCCTGACCCCACGCGTCTACCAGCCTGAGGACGGGCTGGTAGAGCCGCCGCTCGATGCGGTCCGGCACCCGAGCCCGGTACTCGACGCTGTCCACAAGGTACCGTGACTCCTGGACATGCGTGACGTCGACGTCGAGCTCGGGGGCCAGCACATCGTCGAAGACCCGCTGTAGCGGCTCCGCGAAAGACGTCGCCGTGTACTCCATCCGGGCCGACAGCGGCCCGGCGCCGCAGTCCCACAACCGTGCCTGGCGGCGAGTTCGGCGGTCGGCCACGAACCGAAGCAGCAGCACCACTGCCAGCGCGGCCACCAGCAGCGCCGCCGCGAGCAGCAGCGGCGACAGACTGCCCGCCACTGCCACCAGACGGAGCGTCAGCGCGCCCTGCGCGGCCGGAGAGTCGAGCAGCGGACCCGCCGCGCCGACCACCGGGGCCAGCGCGGGTACGAGGACGGTCGGCGCCAGCGCGAGCGCCACGCACGCCGCGCCGGCCAGGCCCATCGCGCCGATCATGGTCGGCCCGCTTTCCGTGGCGTTCTCCGCGGCCGCGCTGCGTGGCCGGGCCAGGAACCCGACCCCGAACGCCTTCACGAAACTCGCCACCGCCAGCCCGGCGGTGAGCGCGACCGCGGCCACCGCCACCGGCATCGTCACCGCGAACGCCACCCCACCGGCCGCCACGCCATGGATCAGGCCCTGCAACAGCAGCCACTCACTCACGAACGCGGCGCCCAGTGGAAGCGCGGAGGCGGCCAACGCTCCGAGCCCGAACAGCAACGTGGTGGCCGGCATCCGGGCGCGAAGCCCGCCCAGCTCGTCCAGGTCCCGGGTGCCGGTCGCGTGCAGCACCGAGCCGGCCGACAGGAACAGCAGCGTCTTGAACGCCGCATGGTTGACCACATGCAACAGGGCCGCCGCCATGGCCAGCCCCGCCAGCACCTGGTTGCCGGCCGCCGCGAACATGCCGGCGGCGCCGACGCCGACCAGCACCAGCCCCATGTTCTCGGTCGTGGAGTAGCCCAACAGCCGCTTCAGGTCGGTGCTCATCGCCGCCTGCAGGATTCCGTACACCGCGGAGACCGCGCCGAGCGTGAGGACGAGCACCCACCACCACCGCGAGCCCACGCCGAGCAGGTCGAAACCGACCCGCACGATCCCGTACACGCCGAGGTTCACCATCGCCGCCGACATCAGCGCCGACACATGACTGGGCGCCTCCGGATGAGCCCGCGGCAGCCACACATGCAGCGGCACCACACCAGACTTCGAAGCGAACCCGATCAACGTGGCCACGAACACCACGCCGCGCACCAGCGGACTCAGCTCGCCCGCCGCATCGCGCAACGCGGCAAAGCTGCCGCCCGGCGCGTGCGCGGCGAACAGCACCAACCCGACCAGGATGGCCACCATCCCCAGGTGGGTCATGACCGCGTACCACAGCCCGGCCTGCGCCACCGCCGGCCGCCGCCGGTGCTCGGCCAGCACCAGCAGCAGCGAGGTCACCGCCATCAGCTCCCAGCACACCAGAAACGTGCCGATGCTCGCCGCGGCCGGCACCAGCAGCATCGCGGCCACGAACAGCGGATACACCACCTGGAAGGCCCGCCTGTGCAGGCCGCTGCCGCCGCGCCCCTGAGGGCTGGTGTAGCCGATCCCGAAGACCGCCGCGGCCACGGCAACGCCCCCGACAGCCGCCATGAACAGCCCACCGAGCGGGTCGAGGACCAGCCGGATACCGAACAACGGCAGCAGATCAGGCAGCGTCACCGCCAACCGGTGGCCGGCCATACCCGCGACGCCGGCCACCACACCAGCCGCGCCGCTGACCGCGGCCAGCAGACCGACCAGCAACGGGCGGACCCGATCCGGGCACACCAGCGCGGTCACGCTAGCCACCGCAGCCGCCCCGAGCGACAGCCCAAGACCGACAGCCGCCGGGTTCACCGGCCGGTCAACCCGCGCACCACCGCCACGATCGCCTCCGGCGCAGGTGGACATCCCGGCACCTGCACATCGACCGGCACCACATCGGCCACCGCGCCGGCCACCCCGTAGGCGCCGGCGAACACGCCACAGTTGCGGGCACAATCCCCCACCGCAACCACCCGTCTCGGCTCCGGCACCGCCTCGTAGGTACGGCGCAGCGGCTCGGCCATGTTGCGGGTCACCGGACCCGTCACCAGCAGCGCGTCCGCGTGCCGGGGCGAGGCGACCAACCGGGCACCGTAACGCTCGGCGTCATACACCGGGCCGAACGCCTGCCCGATCTCGATCTCGCAACCGTTGCACGACCCGGCGTCCACATGCCGCACCTGCACCGACCCGCCCAACCCGACCGCGGCCGGCGACCGCTCCGGAGGCGGTGGTGCGGGTTCGGCCACCCGACCCAACCGGCGGATCCTGCCTATCAGCCCCAACATCTGCTCCCCGTACTCAAACCCTGCCCGGTCCCTTGTTCGTAAAAGGGTGTGGCGGAACCTCCACGGCTGGTCACGACGGCCCGGCCGGCTCGGTCACACCGCGCAGGTCATCGAGCAGCTCGGCCTGACTGGCCAGCACCTCGGTCAGAATCCGCCGCGCCACCCTCAGCAGCTCGGCCACCTGCGGGTTGACCAGCGAGTAGTACACCGCCGAACCGTCCCGGCGGGTAACCACCAGGTTCGCCCGCCGCAACACCGACAACTGCTGCGACAGGTGCGCCGCCTCGATGCCCACCTGCGGCAGCAGCTCCGAGACCGCATGCTCCCGCTCCGACAGCAGCTCCAGCACCCGGATCCGCACCGGATGCCCCAACGTCTTGAAAAACTCGGCCTTGGCCTGGTACAACGGTGTGCTCACCCGGGCCACCCCCTCCTGGCCCGACACGCTACGTCCCCGGCTCACGCGCGGGCACCCCCTGCCACGGCAGGTCGGCGCGCACCCGCACCGTCACCGCGAACGCCGGATCACCACCCGGCCGCCGCACCACACCTTCCAGCCTCACAAGTTGCCAAACTTAGCAACTCGCTAAAATGGTAGCCACACCGGGTGTCGGCACCGCCGACACCACCCCGGCCGGAAATCCCCGAACAACCCCGCGTCCCCGACCCGTGGAGGCACCACACGTGTTCACCTTCGTGATCCCCGCCCACAACGAACAAGCCAGTATCGCCACCATCGTCGGCCAGGCAATCGCCGCCGCCCAGCCCGGAGATCGGGTACTCGTGGTGGACAGCGCGTCCACCGACGCCACCGCGCACCACGCCGCCGCAGCCGGCGCCGAGGTGCTGCCCGGACCGCGCGGCAAGGGCGCCGCCATGGCCGTGGCGATCGCGAACATCACCACCCCGTGGGTGTGCTTCCTCGACGCAGACCTGATCTCCTCCCAGACCAACGTGCCGGCAGCGCTGCGCCAAGCCGCCGCCTCCGGCACCGCCGACCACATCCTGGGCGACTACGAGTACGCCGACCCCGGCACCATCCTGGCCAGCACGTTCACCATCTACCAACCGCTGGTCGCCGAGTTCTTCCCGGAAGTCGGCCACCTGGGCGCGAACTCGCTGTCCGGATATCGGGCCATCCGCCGCCGCTACCTCGACCGGCCGCTACCGGCCCACTTCGGCGTCGAAGCCCACCTCAACATCTCCATCGCCATGGCCGGCGGCACCGCCGCGGTCCGCCACCTGGGCGTCATCGGCAGCCGGTTCAAGTACAAGCCGGACATGTGCAGGGAAATCGCCTGCTCGATCCTCGACCTCGCCACCGCCCACCACCGGCTCCACCCCGACCACCGCCCCAGCTGGCAAGCATGGATCGACCAAGGCGCCGCCGCAATCTCCCAGATAACCGCCACCAGCGGCCGGTCAACCTCCCTAGCACGCCTGTTCGCCGCGGCACGCCGACCAATGCCAGCACGCACACACCACACCGGCGACACCCAACAGCAAGCCACCGCGTCACCACCACCACAGTCAACCGACCACCCGATCCCATCGGATGGTCAAACCCGCACGCACCCATCCCAGCCTCATGAAGCAGAAAGGGTCTGACCCTTTGCACCGGGGGCCCCCTCAGCGTCGGCTGACACGGTGGCCGTCCCGCCGACCGTTCGACTGTTGCTCAAGCCCCACGACCTTCTCCCGAGGCGCCTCTGCCGGGCCTGGCGGGGATGAACGCTTGACCAACTCATCGAGGAAGGTCGAATGCACCTTGGACCCTAAGCTGTCGACCGACCACGGTCCGCTGTTGCAGATCTTTGACGTGCCCCCGGCAGGGCTCGAACCTGCGACACGGTCGCCACCTCCGGGTCACGAGACGGTACCAGAGATCAGGATCCGCCACCTCGCAGCCCGTACGCTGGTTTGGGCAAGTCAACGGTGCCTTCGATGACCAGCGCGGCCGGGCTGAGAGGTGGTGGGGATGCTTTGCTATCCCCTATAGGGGCCACCAGCGTCCAAGATCGCGGGAGCTAGTAGAGCGGCAGCGAGGAGACACCGGCGGGGCCGGGCGGACACCACCCGCGTACCCTGACTTGGCAAATGACTGAGCGCGCGGACCGATCGAACCGATCCGACCGGTTTCCCCGGCGGGACGGCGACGGGCGGGTGGTCGGCCTGGCTGACCTGCTGGCGCTCACGGTCGCCGGCCTGCTCACTAGCTTCGCCGTCCTGCTGCTGCTGGACGGCGCCGGTTCGCTGGTCGGCTGGGGGAGCTTCGGGAGCGCCAGCGGCTGGCTGGCGCTGATCCTGCCGGTGTGGCTGTTCCTGATCGAGGAGCTGCGGGCCTGGCGGTCGGTCGGCGGGCGGCACGCGGTGGTGGTCTCCGGCGCGCTGGTGGCGATGCTGCTGGGGCTACTGGTCGCCGGGGTCACCCCGGGGCCGCCGCTGGTGTCCAGCGGGGTCGGGGCGGCGGTGGCGGCGGTCGGGTACGCGGTCTACTGGTTCCACGGGATCCGGTGGCTGGCCCGGCGGGAAGGAAAGAGTGGCTGATGAGCCCCCTGGTGAAGTACACGCTGGGCCGGCTCGGCCTGTTCCTGGCGGTGTTCCTGGTGCTGTGGCCGGTGCCGGCGCTGAGCCTGCTGGTGAAGCTGCTGGTGGCGTTGCTGGCCTCGTTCGGGCTGTCCTGGTTCCTGCTGCGCGGATGGCGGGACGAGCTGGCGGCGAACCTGGCCGAGAAGGTGGAGCGGCGCCGGGTGGAGAAGGAACGCCTGCGCGGCGCGCTGGCCGGCGACGACGACCCGAACCTCCCGCCGCCGGCCAGGGACGAGCCGGTGTGACCTAAGCGTGCTGCCACGGGAGGTGCCGGCGCCGGCCTTCGTCGGCCGCGAGCACGAGCTGGCGGTGCTGCAGCCGGCGCTGCGCCGCCGCTACCCGCCGGCGCTGGTGCTGGTCGAGGGCGAGGCCGGGATCGGCAAGACCCGGCTGGTGCGGGAGTGCCTGAGCCGGCCGGCGCTGCGCGACCGCACCGTGATGGTGGCGGCGTGCCCGGCGGTGCGGGAGCCGTTTCCGCTGGGGGCGCTGGTCGGGGCGCTCCGCGGGGCGGGTCCGCGGCTGGCCGGGCTGGCGCTGAGCCCGCTGGCCGGTGCGCTGCGACCGCTGTTCCCGGAGTGGGTGGCGCAGCTGCCCCCGGCGCCGGAGCCGCTGGAGGACGCGAACGCCACCCGGCACCGGCTGTTCCGCGCGCTGACCGAGCTGGTGGAGCGGCTCGGGGTCCAGGTGCTGGTGGTGGAGGACGCCCACTGGGCCGACCCGGCGACCCTGGAGTGGCTGCTCACCCTGCTGGCCGACGGCCGGGAAGGGATCTCCTACCAGGGCGCCCCGCCGGCCGGGCCGACCGGGGTCTCGGTGGTCGTGACCTACCGGCCGTGGGAGATCCCGGACGGTTCGCTGCTGCGGCGGCTGACCACCGCCGGCCGTGCCACCGGGGCGGCCACCACCCACCGGTTGGAGCTCGGCCCGCTCAACCCGGGCGACACCCGCGCGCTGGTGGTCTCGATGCTGCCGGACCGGCCGGTGCCGGACCAGCTCACCGCGTTGCTGCACCAGCACACCGACGGGCTGCCGCTGGCGGTGGAGGAGAGCGTACGGCTGCTGTCGGACCGGGGCGAGCTGACCCCGGCCGGTGGTGAGCTGCCGGTCCCACCGTCGATCCGGGACCTGGTCCGGGAGCGGGTCGGGTGGTTGCCGGAGCCGGCCCAGCAGGTGCTGGCCGCCGCGGCGGTGCTGGCCGAGCCGGCCGATGAGGCGCTGCTGGCGCAGGTGGCCGGGCTGGCGCAGGGGGCCGGGCCGGCGCAGGTGGCCGGGCCGGCCGCCCGGCGCGGGCTGGCGGCGGCGCTGGCCTCCGGGCTGCTGCAGGAGACCGCCGACCGCGGGCTCGGGTTCCGGCATGTGCTGCACGCCAAGGCGGTGGCCGAGTCGATCACCGGTACGGAGCGGCGGGAGCTGGACCGCCGGGCGGTGCGGGCGCTGTCCAGGCTGGCGCACCCGCCGGTGGCCCGGCTGTGCCGGCACGCCCGCGACGCCGGCGACATCGCCGGGTGGAGCCGGTACGCGGAGGCCGCCGCCGAGCTGGCGCTGGAGTCCGGGGACACCGGGACCGCGGCGGCGCTGCTGCACGAGGTGCTCACCGCGGCGCCCCACCCGCCCCGCCGCCGGGCCCGGCTAGCCCGCAAGCTCGGCGACCTCACCGTCAACCGGTCCGCCCCGCTCGGCGACCTGGAGACGGCGGTGCGGGACGCGCTGCACGAGATGGTCGCGGCCGAGGATCTGTCCCGCGCCGACCGGGGGGAGGTCCGGCTGCGGCTGGGGCGGCTGCGCTACGAGGCCGGCCAGCTCGAGACCGGGCACGCCGAGCTGGAGACCGCCGCCGCCGAGCTGGCCACCCACCCGGCCAGCGCCGCGATCGCCATGCTGCTGCTGGCGGTGCCCGACTCCGTACCGTCCTGGCCGGTCAGCGCGCACCTGGCGTGGCTGCACCGGGCGGCCAGGCTGCTGCCGCGGGTGCAGCCGCCGGCCGAGCAGCTGCCGCTGCTGATCCACCGGGCGACCACCCTGCTGGCGCTCGGCGAGGACGCCGGGTGGGCGGCCGCGGCGGAGCTGCCGGCGACCGCGCCCACCCTGGTGGGCCGGCGGCAGCTGCTGCGGGGGCAGCTGAACGTGGCCCAGTCCGCCATGGAGTGGGGCCGCTACCAGGAGGCGCGGATCCGGCTGGCGGCCGTGGCCGGGGCGGCGGAGGCGACCGGATATCGGCGGTTGCTCGACGTGGTCCAGTTCGACAACCTGGTGCTGGACTGGCTGACCGGCACCTGGGAGGAGCTGGGCACCCGGCTCGCCACGATGTCCGAGGCGGAGGCGGCGCATCCGCTGCTGCGGCTGGCCGGCCGGGCGATCCGGGCGGTGCTGGAGCTCGCGCAAGGGGACCGGGCGGCCGCGGCGCAACGCCTGCAGGCGGTCCACGAACAGGCCGCCGGGGGCAGCCCGATGCAGCCGGCGGCGTTCCTGTCCGCGGTGGCGCTGGCCCGGCTGCGGCTGGCCGACGGCGCGGCCGGGGCGGCGGTCGAGGTCAGCGCGCCCGCGATGGAGGTGATCACCACCAAGCGGATCTGGCTGTGGGCCACCGACATCGGGCCGGCGCACGTCGAGGCGCTCGCCGCGGCCGGAGCGCGGGACCGGGCCGGGGGGCTGGTGGACGAGTTCGCCGGCTGGGTCGGGGACCACCAGGCACCGGGGGCGGCCGCCGGGCTGGCCACCTGCCAGGCGGTGCTGGCCGAGGCGGACGGTGACCTGCCCGGTGCCGCCGAGCGGTTCGCGGCCGCGGCCGCCGCCTGGGCGGCGCTGCCCCGGCCGTACGACCAGCTGTGGGCGCTGGAGCGGCAGGGCCGGTGCCTGCTCGCGACCGGTGCGGCGGAGCCGGGGCTGGCGGTGCTGGCCGGCGCCCAGGAGGCGCTGCGGCGGCTGGGCGCCCGGTCCGACGCCGACCGGGTGGCCCGGGTGCTGCGCCAGCACGGGGTGGCGGTCGCCCGGGTCTGGCGGCAGGGCCGCCGCGGGTACGGGGACCGGGTCTCCCCGCGGGAGCAGGAGGTCGTGGCGCTGGCCGCCCGCGGGCTGACCAACCGGCAGATCGGCGAGACCCTGTTCCTGTCCCGCCGGACCGTGGACAAGCACCTCAGCAACGCGATGCGCAAGCTGGGCGTCTCGTCCCGGACCGAGCTGGCGGTGGCGGCCAGCGACACCGGGCTGCTGTCCCCGGGCCCAACCGGGACGCAATAAGTAGGTAATCCGCACACTCGCTACGCGGCCCGGCGCAGGTCAGGGTGGGGGTGGAAAGATCCGTTCGCGTGCCCCCGTCCCCCCGACTCCGGCGCGTCCGACCCCGCGGAGGCGAGAAAGCCGTGACCCACCCCTGGATGCGGCGCCGGTGGCGCCAACCTGGCCGCCTGCTCGCTGCCCTGCTCCCGGTCGTGCTGGCGGCCGGGGCGGCGGCCGCCGTAAGCCTGCCCGCTCCGGCCGGGGCTGCCCCCGTGGCGGAGCCGGCCGGTGCCGCCCCGGTGGAGCCGCAGGTGAGCCAGGCGGTGTCCGGTGGCGAACCGACCGACTTCTGGGTCTACCTGGATGACCAGGCCGACCTGACCGCGGCGGCCGGCACCCCCGGCCGGGCCGCGCAGGGTCAGGCGGTGCTCGACGAGCTGACCGGCACCGCGACCGAGAGCCAGGCCGGCCTGCGGGCGCTGCTGGACGCCGCGGGCGCGGACTACCAGCCGTTCTGGATCGCGAACGCGGTCCAGGTGCGCGGCGGCGACCAGGAGCTGCTGGAACGGATCTCGGAGCTGCCGGAGGTGGTCCAGGTGACCGCCGACCACACGTACGAGATCCCGGAGCCGATCCCGGCGCAGCCGGAGCCGGCGGCCGGCGAGGTGGAGTGGGGGATCGACCGGATCCGGGCGCCGCAGGTGTGGGACGAGCTCGGGGCCACCGGCGAGGGGATCGTGATCGGCGCCGTCGACGCCGGCGCGCTCTACACCCACGAGGCGCTGGTCGACGCGTACCGCGGCAACCTCGGCAACGGAGAGTTCGATCACAACTACAACTGGCACGACCCGTCCCGGGTCTGCGGCAACCCGTCCCGGGAGCCGTGTGACAACACCGGGCACGGGACGCACGTGCTCGGCACGATGGTCGGCGCGGACGGGATCGGGGTCGCTCCGCAGGCGCAGTGGATCGTGGCCAAGGGATGCGAGACCAGCAGCAACTGCTCGCAGGCGGCGCTGCTGTCGGCCGGCCAGTTCATGCTGGCCCCGACCGACCTGACCGGCCAGAACCCGCGGCCGGACCTGCGGCCGCACATCGTCAACAACTCCTGGGGCGGGCCGGCCAGCACCGACCCGTGGTACCGGCCGGTGGTCGAGGCGTGGGTGGCGGCCGGGATCTTCCCGCAGTTCGCCGCCGGAAACACCTCGCTGGACCCGGTGTGCGCCTCGGCGGGCAACCCGGGCAACCTGCCGGCCAGCTACGCGGCCGGGGCGTTCGACATCGACGGCAACATCGCCGCCTTCTCCCGCCGCGGCCCGTCGGTGTGGGGCGGCGACGTGCTCAAGCCGAACCTGTCCGCCCCCGGGGTGGCGGTCCGCTCGGCCTGGAACGACGGCGGCTATAACTCGATCAGCGGCACGTCGATGGCCTCCCCGCACGTGGCCGGGACGGTGGCGCTGCTCTGGTCGGCGGCGGTGCGGCTGGAGCGGGACATCGAGGCCACCCGGGAGCTGCTGGACCAGACCGCGGTCGACGTCGAGGACCTGACCTGTGGCGGCACGGCGGGCAACAACAACGTGTGGGGGCAGGGCCGGCTGGACGCGTACGCCGCGGTCGGGAGCGCGCCGCGGGAGCCGGTCGGCACGCTGACCGGCACTGTCACTGACGCCGTGACCGGGGACCCGATCGGCGACGCTACCGTCGCGCTCACCGGCGAGCTGGACCGGCGGGAGGTCACCCGGCCGGACGGGACCTACGCGGTGCGGCTGCCGGCCGGAGACTACCGGGTGACCGCGTCGGCCTACGGGTACCGACGGGCCACCGCCGATGCGGTGGTGACCGGGGACGGGTCGGTCACCCGGGACTTCCGGCTGGCCGAGGCCGACCGGGTCACCCTGCGCGGGCGGGTCACCGACGAGTCCGGGCACGGCTGGCCGTTGTACGCGGAGGTGACGATCATCGGCACCCCGGTGCGCACCCACACCGACCCGGCGACCGGGCAGTACGCGGTGTCGGTGCCGGCCGATGCCGCGTACCGGCTGATGGTCGATCCGGTCTATCCGGGGTACCCGACCGACACGGCGACCGTCGAGGTCGCCGACCAGGACGTGACTCGTGACCTGAACCTGGCGGTGGAGCGGTGCGACACCGCGCCGGGCTACCGGTACGCGTCCGAAGTGGCCATCCTGGGCGACTACGAGGGCCAGCTGACCGGGTTGCTGGACCGGTTCGGGATCCACGGCACCGACGTTACCTGGGAGGACGACCTGACCGGGTTCGACGCGGTGATCGTCAACCGGCCCGGCACCCCACCGGAGGAAGTGTTCCAGCAGTTCCTGGCGGACACCGACGCGGCCGGGGTCGGCGTGGTGTTCAACGACTCGTACTCCAACTGGGGCAACGGCATCTCGCTGCTGAACCGGTATCTCGGCAACCCGAGCACGCGCTCGGCCAGCGCCGCCTCGGCCAGCCCGTACCTCTACTACCAGGTGGTCGCCGAGCACCCGGTGCTGGCCGGGTTCGAGGCCGGCGATGAGATCATGTTCGACGAGGCGTCGGCGTGGAAGCACCACGCCTGGTTCGAGGGCTACCAGGGTGAGGGGCGGCAGGTGATCGCCACTGCCGGGCGCGGCGACCTCGGGGTGCGGGGCGGCGGCATCGGGGTGCAGGAACGGGACAACAACCGGCACGTGCTGCTCTCGATGCACGGCGTGCACTCGGTCGCCGACCCGCAACTGTGGACCGACGATGGCCGGCAGCTGCTCGCGAACGCGCTGCAGTGGGTCGATCCGGATGTGCAGCTGGGCTGTGCCCCGGTGGCCGGCGGGCTGGTGCTGGGCCAGGTCACCGACCGCAACACCGGCGATCCGGTCGAGCGAGCCACCGTCTCGGCGGGTGAGACGACCGTGACCTCGGCCGCCACGCCGGACGACCCGGACCTGGCGGACGGGTTCTACTGGCTGTTCGCGCCGCAGGCCGGGGAGCAGGAGCTGACCACCAGGAAGCAGTTCTTCCAGCCGGTGACCGACGTGGTGCAGGTGGCCGGGTCGGCGGTCACCGAAGTGGACGTCGCACTGCCGGCCGGGCAGCTGACGGTCGAACCGGCCGACCTGGTCGCCAGCGTCCCGTCCGGACGGACGCCGGAGCGCACGTTCACGGTCACCAACACCGGCAGCGCGCCGGCCGAGCTGGGGGTCAGCACGGCCGGTGGTCCCGCCGGCCCGCTGTCGGCGGGCGGTCCGCAGCCGGCGGCGGCACCGGGCGGGCAGGTGCAGTATGTGGAGGGTGACTACTCGCCGGCAGCGCCGACCACGGCATCCGCACCGGCTGCGGAGGCGGCATCGGAGCCCGCGGCAGCCGGGTGGACCACCCTGCCGAACTATCCACTCACGGCGACCGACAACAGCGCCGCGATAGTGGATGGCACGCTCTACTCGGTCGGCGGCGCCAACGCTTTCGCGCTCGCCGCCGGGTACGCGTTCGACCCGGCGACCGGGCAGTGGCGCCGGATCGCCGACCTGCCTACGGCAGTGGCCAGGCCGGTGGCCGGCGGGATCGACGGGAAGCTCTACGTGGCGGGCGGCTGGCCCGGCGGCGGCACCGCCGATGCCGGCTTCGTCTACCAGCCGGACCAGGACCGGTGGTCACAGGTCGCGGACCTGCCGGCCGCCCGGGCGGCGGCCGGGTCGGCGGTGGTCGACGGGCGGCTGTACGCGGTGGGTGGCTGTGCCGACACCAGCTGCACCCCGACCCAGACGGTGTGGCGGTACGACCCGAACGCCGACAAGTGGCAGACGCTGGCCGACTATCCGGAGCCGACCGCCTGGCTCGGCTGCGCCGGGATCGGCGGCCAGGTCTACTGCACCGGCGGGATGGACACCGAGACCGCCAGCTCCGCCACGTACGCGTACGACCCGGTCACCGACGCCTGGACCGAGCGGGCCAGCCTTCCGTACGACAACTGGGCGATGGCCGCCGCCGAGACCAGCGGGAAGCTGGTGGTCTCCAGTGGAGTGACTAACGGGTTCAGCTCGATCACCAACCGGGGAGCCGCCTACGACCCGGGCACCGACCAGTGGACCGAGATCGAGCCGACCGCGCGGGCGAGCTTCCGGATGGGGGCGGCCTGCGGGTTCTACACGGTCGCCGGGCGCAACTCCGCGCAGTTCCCGACGAGCCGGGTCGAGCAGCACACCGGTCTGGGCGGCTGCGGAGACAGCGAGGCGCCGTGGCTGGCGGCCGACCCGCCGGCCAGCACGCTGGCACCGGGCGAGAGCACCACGGTCACCGTGGCCATGGACTCCGCGGCGGCGGTCGACCCCGGCACCCACCTGGCCCGGCTGCGGCTGCGCCACGACACTCCGTACGCTCTCGACCCGGTTCCGGTCACGCTGCGGGTCCGGGAGCCGGTCGCCTGCGACCGGACGGTGACCGGGCTGCGGCTCGGGCACCTGGTAGTGGCCGACGGCGTGACCTGCCTGGCCGACGGGGCGAGCGTGATCGGCCGGGTAACGGTCCGGCCGGGCGCCGGGCTGGTCGCCGGTGCCGCCACGATCATCGGGCCGGTGACCGCCGACCGGGCGGCGTTGGTGGACCTGTCCGGCACCGAGGTCACCGGGCTGATCCAGGTGCACGGCACGACCGGTGCCGTCAACCTCGACCAGGCCCGGGTGATCGGGCTGGTGGGCCTGGTCGACAACGCCACCGGCGACTGGCCGATCGTGCTGGCCGGCAACCGGTTCAGAGGGCCGCTGGAGTGCACCGGCAACCATCCGGCGCCGGTCGACGAGGGGGCTCCGAACCAGGTGATTGGCGTGTCGTTCGGGCAATGCGCCGGCTGGTGAGGCGGGCGACCATGATGGGACGGTGGACCGGTACGCGAGATGGAACGCACTGATCGAGCTGCTGGCGGCGCGGGGCCGGGTCAGCGTCGACGAGGCGGCGGCCACGCTGGCCGTCTCGGCGGCGACCGTCCGGCGTGACTTCGACCAGCTCGCCCGCCAGCAGCTGATCACGCGGACCCGGGGCGGGGCGGTCGCCGACGGGGTCGCGTACGACCTGCCGCTGCGCTACAAGACCGCCCGGCACGCGGACCAGAAGCGGCGGATCGGGCTGGCCGCGGCGGCGCTGGTGGAGCCGGGCATGGTGGTGGGGCTGAACGGCGGTACCACCACCATCGAGGTGGCCCGGGCGCTGGCGGACCGCCCGGAGCTGTCCGGCGCGGGCGCCGGCACCGGTGCCCAGCTGACGGTGGTGACGAACGCCCTGAACATCGCCCACGAGCTGCTGGTCCGGTCCCGGGCGAAGGTGGTGGTGGCCGGTGGGGTGGTGCGGCCGCAGTCGTACGAGCTGGTCGGGCCGCTCGGCAGCACGCTGCTGGCCGAGGTCGCGCTCGATCTGGTGCTGCTCGGGGTGGACGGGGTTCACCCGGCGCTCGGGGCGGCGGCGCACCACGAGGGTGAGGCGGCGATGAACCGGCTGATGGTGGACCGGGGCGCCCGGGCGGTGATCGTCGCCGACGCCTCGAAGCTGGGGCAGCGCGCCTTCGCCCGGACCTGCCCGGTCGAGCGGATCGCGGTGCTGGTGACCGACACCGGCGCGGACCCGGCCACGGTCGCCGCCTTCGAGTCCGCCGGCGTCGACGTGCTCCTGGCCTAATATCCACCCAATGATCACGGAACCCTGGACCTGGCCCAACTATACGTTTTCTGTGGAAGCCTTTAGAAAAAGTATACTTATCCTGATCGTGAAGCAGCGTCACCGGCGACTGGCCGAACACGATCAAGAACCTGCGCGACAACGACCCGGCCTTCGCCTCCATCGAGGGCAAGTACGCTGATGATACGACCGGCCGGGACGCCCAGACCCTCCGCGCCTCGCCGTGGCAAGGTGTGATCGCGAGCCGTTCGGTAGTGCGGCCGGGAGAGCACGTCGACGTGCTTCCGGCCCCGATGCTGACGCTGTTGTTGGGGGCGTGATCCAAGACCACTTGAGGCGGGCTACCGGCGACGGGAGCTAGCGGAGGCGCAATGCCGGCCGCCCCTGGACCGCCGACTCAGAGCACGCGATCGTGAACGGGTAGGTGTCGCCCCCCAGGTGGAATCGCCACCGGGGAACCCCCGGGCTGCCGCACCGACCCCGGTAGCCGATGTCGGCGTAGCCATCGCCGTTCGCGTCGACCACCCGCATGCCGAAGTGCGCGGTCACTGGACCGTCCAGATAGAAGCCCCCGCCCCAGCCCTGGGCGACGAAGGTGTCGTCCACTGTGCTCACATGCACCCGGAGGCAGGGGTCGGTGGAGCCGCAGAGTCCGCGATAGGCGATGTCGTCCCGGCCGTCGCCGTTGTAGTCGCCCACCAGCAGGCCGTACCCGTCGGTCTGGGTGGGATCCCAGTACTTTCCGTCGCCCCAGTCCTGTGCGGTGAAGGAGCCATCGGACTGGCTGGCCAGGACGCGCCAGCACGGGTGGCCGTCGTTTCCGCAGTTTCCCCGGAAGGCGAGGTCGGCACGCCCGTCGCGGTTGTAGTCGCCCGGATGGAACCCGAAGCGGAACGTCTCGTCGCTGTGGTAGACGCCATCGCCGTAACCCCGAGCCGCCATGAACCCGGTGCCGGTACTGCGGTGAACCCGCCAGCAGTCCGTGCTGGCGCTGCCGCACACCCCTCGGTACGCGAGGTCGTCCCGGCCGTCACCGTTGAAGTCGGCCACGTGGACGCCGTACTCCTCGGTTCCCGGGACCAGCCGGACGTCGTCGCCCCAGTCCTGGTCCGCGTACCCGTCGCCGGAGCTAAGGTGTGCTCGCCAGTGGTAGCCGCCGGTATCCGTGAGCGTGCGTTGCAGGAAGTCCTCCTGGCCGTCGCCGTTGAAGTCGCCGCGGTGAACGCCGGCCAGCGGTCGGTCCCAACCATCCGGCACCAGACAACCGGTGGTGCGTACGTTCGGGACGAGAAACCGCAGGTCCGCACCCTCGTTCTGGTGGACGCAAACCTCGGCGCCGGTAGCGCACCGCACGTCCAGGGTGCTCCCGTCGACGAGCTCGTTACCCACGATGTAGATGTCGTCGTCGCCGCCCGGCGCGTCACAGAAGGATCCGCTGGACGAGCCGTTCTCGTCCACCCTCCGGTAGAAGATCCCGGTTGCCGGATCGGCTCCGAGCATGTCGACGCGGTTTCCCTCGATCCGTGCCCGGTGGAACCGTTGCGGGACGCCGTGCCAGTGCGTGTATGACAGGATGCCGGAGCGCATGAGGTGGTTGTCGACGGCGAAGGTGTCCTCGCCGTTGCGGAGCTTCAGCGACCCGCCACTGCTGGTGTTGGTCCAGCCGTCCGCGTAGTTGTTCTGGATGAAGAGTCCATCCGCTCCCCATGCGTAAAGGCCGTGGTCCTCGCACCGGAGGCCGGTCGGGCAGCTCACGTTGACCGCTCGCCGCCACACGTTACCGTCGATGACAGTTTCCTTGTTGCGGAGATCGCCGGTTGCCCCGTAGCCGAACACGTTGACAGCGGTCTTGAAGTACCCGTTCGGCGTCCCGGCCTCCAGATCGCTGGTCGTGCCGATCCAGGAGTCCTTGATGACCGTCAACTTCGTCCGGGAAAGCTGCACGCCGAGACCGCCGTAGTCGGACGTGCGTAGGAACGTGCAGCGGTCGACCGTGACTCCGACTGTGTAGGACAGGGCCAGGTAACGCGACTCCCACGGCTGGGCCCGCCGGCCGTTCCGGAACAGGCAGTCCTGGAACGTGACATTGGTGAAGGAAGAGTAGGAGCTGGTGCCCGACAGCTGCACCTCGATGTTGTCGAAGTGCAGCCCTCGGATGGTTACGTCGTGGAGCGGCTCGGTGGCCGTGTGACGGAGGAGGAGGCTGGTCGCGCCGGTGCCGAGCAGGACGGCCGGTTGATCCGCCTCGCCGATGTGGTTCACGCCGGAGCCGAACCGGAACGGCGCATCGAGGTGGTAGGTGCCGCCCGGGAAGTAGACGGTGTCTCCCGGGGCAGCGGCGTCTATCGCCGCCTGGATCGCCGCTGAGTCGGATCGACCGCCGGTCTGGTAGTCCGCGACGTTGATCACGGTGGCCGCGTGGGCGGGGCCGGAGGGAACCGAGACCACGGCGGCGACGGGGAGCATCGACAAACTGGCCGCCATGACGACGCATCTGGACAGCGCCTTCTTCATCAAGACCGAATTCTCCGCAGTGGATAAGCGATGCGCCGAGTTTGGGGCGGGGGTTACATCATCGGCGGACCGATGACAACTGTCAACCCCGCCTCGTCCTGACCTTAGGGGTGCTGCGGTGGTTCACATCACTGGAGATGTGGGCTACATCGCCCAGGATGTGGCCGCGCAGAGAAGCTCCCGGATGACGGCCCGGTCCTCCCAGGGTTGCGGACGGCCGGCGACGATCATCGTCTGTTCGTGGCCCATCCCGGCGACCAGCACCGTGTCGTCCGGCCCGGCCAGGGACAGGCCGTGCCGGATCGCCTCCGGCCGGTCGGCCCGGACCGCGTACCGCCCGCCGGCCGCCGCCAGCCCGGCCACCGCCGCCGCGATGACCGCCTCCGGCGGTTCGGTCCAGGTGTTCTCGCTGGTGACGACGGAGTAGTCGGCCTGCCGGGCGGCGACCCGGCCCATCCCGGCCCGCCGGTCCGGGTCCCGGTCGCCGGCGCAGCCGAACACCGCGATCAGCCGACCGCGGGTGGTCCCGCGCAGGAACGAGAGCGCCTGCGACAGCTCGTACGCGGTGTGTGGTAGTCGAGATGGTCCCCGGTCAGGTTGGTCAGCACCGCGATGTCCACTTCGGCCGACGCCAGCCGACCCTGGTCAAGACCGTGCGAGGACGCCTCCAGCACCGCCGCCCGGGCGCCGGCCGCCCGGGCCTCGGCCAGGAACCGTTGCACCTCCACCACCCCGGGCGTGGTCAGGTGGCGCTGGTTTGGTGCCAGCACGCCGCCGACCACCGTGCCGACCGTGCTGACCGTGGCGGTGCCCAGCCCGCCGGCGGCCAGCACCGCGGCGGTCAGGAAGCAGGTGCTGGTCTTGCCGTCGGTGCCGGTGACCCCGACCACCGTCAGGTCCCGGGCCGGGTAGCCGTGGAACGCCGCCGCCAGCCGGCCCAGCGCCGCCCGCGTGTCCGGCACCGAGACCAGCGGGGTGCCCGCGTACCGCAGCTCCTCCCAGGTCGGCCTCTGGTCCTCCTGCACCACCAGCAGCCGGGCGCCGTTGGCCCGGGCGTGCCGGAGGAACGCGTGCCCGTCCATCCGGCCGCCTGGGATCGCCACGAAGGCCGCGCCTGGCCGCACCTGGCGGGAGTCCTGGCAGACCGCCGTGACCAGCCCGTCCGGCGCGCCGTGCACTGTGGCCGACTCGAGTGCGGAGACGAGCGACGTGGTCGCCTGCCCGGAGGTAGTCACGGGCGCCGACGCTAGGGGGCGGCTGTGAAGGAGCCGTGAGGGTGCTGTGCGGTGCCCGTCCCGGTCCGGAACTTGACGTGACCTTCACTACTTCTTCAACGGCGGGCCGGTCGTGACCAGCCAGAATGAGGCGTGGGCGCGCGGATCTTGGTCGCCGAGGACGACCCCAAGCAGGCCAACCTGGTCCGGATCTACCTGGAGCGGGAGGGCCACCACGTGCTGGTGGTGGGGGACGGCCAGTCGGCGCTGGCGCAATGCCGGGCGCGCCGCCCGGACCTGGTGGTGCTGGACATCATGATGCCGAAGGTGGACGGGCTGGACGTGTGCCGGGTGCTGCGGGCCGAGTCGGACCTGCCGGTGCTGCTGCTGACCGCCCGGACCACCGAGGAGGACGTCCTGCTCGGGCTGGAGATCGGGGCGGACGACTACCTGACCAAGCCGTACAGCCCACGCGAGCTGACGGCCCGGGTACGCGCGCTGCTGCGGCGCTCCGGAGTGGTCAGCGCGGACAGTCCGGCGGTGCTGACCGTCGGTGACCTGGAGGTGGACCCGGGCCGGTTCGAGGTACGGGTGGCCGGGCGCCCGGTGGCGTTGACCGCCAAGGAGTTCGGCATCCTGGAGGTGCTCGCCGCCGAGCCGGGCAGGGTCTTCACCCGCGCCCGGATCATCGACAAGGCGTTCGGGTTCGACCACCAGGTGCTGGAGCGCACGGTCGACGCGCACGTGATGAACCTGCGCCGCAAGATCGAGGACGACGTGTCCGCGCCGCGGTATGTCCAGACCGTCTACGGCCGGGGCTACCGGCTGGCGGAGCCGCCGCCACCGTGAGCTTCCGGCTGCGGGTGCTGGCGCTGGTGGCGCTGGTCGCGGTGATCGCCACCACGGTGACCGCCTGGTTGACGCTGCGGCAGGCGTCCCAGCAGGTCACCGAGTCGGCCGACGCGCAGCGGCAGGACATCGAGACGATCACCGAGGAGCTGACGGCGTACGGCGTGACCCACGGCACCTGGGAGGGCGCGGCAGTGCTGGTGGACGAGCTCGGGTTCCGCACCGGGCAACGGATCCGGCTGGTCACGGACTTCGGCGAGGTGGTGGTCGACACCGACACACTGGCCGGCCGGACCGCCCGGGCGGTCGACTCGCCACCGTTGCAGATCAACCCGCGGCCGTCACTGGAGCTGCCGGCCGGGATCGTCGACCCGGCGGCGCTGATCCAGATCACGCTGGACGAGATCGACACGTACCGGTCCGGGACGTTGCTGGCCGCCTGCCTGACCCGGGGCGGTTTCGGGGTGCGGGTGATCGGCGGGCCGTACGGGGTCCCGCGGCACGAGCCTGACTTCACCGCCGATCCGGCCCGCCAGCCGTCCGAAGAGGACGCCGTGAATAACTGCCACGACTTCGCCACGGTCCCGGACGGGCAGCGCGACCAGGACGCCGAACGGCTCGACCAGTGCCGGGCGGTCGCGCTGTCCCGGCTGGCCCTGCCGGAAGGGTCCCCGGCCCCCGACGGGGTGGTGGACGGCGTGCCCGGCAGGTTCTTCGGCAGGCGGCAGGAGCTGGTGGCGTGCCTGGCGCAGCAGTTCGAGGACCGGACCGCCGAGTACGCGCCGGTGCCGCTGCTGGTCCAGCTCGGTGCCGTTGACGACGACCCGGCGGCACCGCTGTCCACTGGCCCGGTGTTGGCCGCCGCCGCCCTGGTGGCGGCGCTCGCGATCGCCGGCTCGTTGCTGCTCAGCCGGCGGGTGCTGCGGCCGGTCCGGGCGCTCACCAGCGCCTCCGGCCGGCTCGGTGCCGGCGACCTGAGTGAGCGGGTGCCGGTGGTGGGCCGGGACGAGCTGGCCGGGCTGGCCCGGTCGTTCAACCGGATGGCCGACTCGCTGCAGCGGGGCGAGGAACGGCAGCGCCGGCTGGTCGCGGACGTGGCGCACGAGCTGCGTACCCCGCTGGCGAACCTGCGCGGCTACCTGGAGGCGCTCAAGGACGGGGTGGTGGCGCCGGAGCCGGAGCTGTTCGCCTCGCTGCACGAGGAGGCGGTGCTGCAGCAGCGGATCGTGGACGACCTGCAGGAGCTGGCGCTGGCCGAGGCCGGCACGTTGATCTACCATCGGTCCAGGGTGGACCTCGGCGAGCTGCTGGAGATCTGCCGGGCCGCCCACCAGGGGGTGGCCGAGGCCGCCGACGTGCGGCTGACCGCGTCCGGGGCCGGGGCCGGGGCCGGGTACGTCCACGCCGACCCGGACCGGCTCCGGCAGGTGCTCGGGAACCTGGTCGGCAACGCGCTGCGGGCCACCCCGGCCGGCGGCTCGGTCAGCCTGACCGCCACCCGGGCCGGCGGCTGGGCGGTGGTGACCGTCGCGGACACCGGCACCGGGATCGCCCCGGAGCACCTGCCGCACGTGTTCGACCGGTTCTGGCGCGGCGACCCGGCCCGCGGGCGGGCGACCGGCGGCAGCGGGCTGGGGCTGGCGATCGCCCGGCAGATCGTCACCGACCACGGCGGGACCATCACAGTGGACAGCTCACCGGGCGCCGGCACCCGGTTCACGATCCGGCTACCGGGGTAGGCGGGGTCAGCGCAGCCAGGGGACGGACCGGTCGAGCAGCCCCCGCTGCCGCAGCTCCCGGCGTAGCGGGATCTGTTCGTCCAGATAGCCGTCCCAGTTGATCCCCCAGAAGTTCGCGGTGTGCGTACCGTCGCCGAGCAGCTGCCGCTGCACCGGCGACCGGTCCGCCCACCACTGGCTGGCCCGGTCCAGTGGCAGCTCGTCCAGCGGCCGGATCCAGCGGTAGGTGTAGCCGACGAACAGCAGCTTGCGGGTGATCCCGGACCGGTTCGGGGAGCGCGAGTGCCACAGCCGCCGGTCGAACACGAACGCGTCGCCCGGGTTCGCGACGATCTCGACCGCCCCCTCCGGGTCCCGGTAGGGCGGCTCGGCCGGTCGGGGCAGGGTGTTCCACCGGTGACTGCCCGGGATGATCTTCGTGGCCCCACGGCCGGTCCCGGACAGGTCCGAGAGCACGTACGCGATCTTCAGCGAGAACATCGGCCGGGGCAGCGCCGGGTCCAGCGTCTCCGGGTCGGAGTTCTGCCGGTACCCGTCCTGGTGCCAGGCCCAGCCCGGCGGGGGCTCGGGCGCCGGCGGGGTGAGGTCCAGGTGGTTGTGGTGCGTGTAGACATTCCAGCCGAGCAGCCCCCAGACGTACGGGAAGGTGGTCGGATGGGTCAGCAGCTCCCCGAACCGGTCGTCCCGGCTGAGGAACCCGAGCAGGTGCAGGCCGCCGTCCGGGCCGGTCCGGCCGGCCGCGGCCTCCTCCGCGTACACCCGGTCGACGGCCGCCTCCAGCCCCCGCCGGTGGTCTTCGGTGAGCGCCCCCGGCAGCAGCGTGAACCCCTGCTCCAGGAACTCCGTCCGCTTTTCGTCCCCGATCGGCTCGAACCCGGTCTCCATCCCGTCCTCCTCCGCCCCCATGCGTGGCCGACGACGCTAACGGCGACCAGTCAAGAAGTGTTCAAGGAGGCGTGAAGCCCGGGTGCCGCAC
This sequence comes from Micromonosporaceae bacterium, assembly GCA_009377645.1. GTDB lineage: Bacteria > Actinomycetota > Actinomycetes > Mycobacteriales > Micromonosporaceae > Natronosporangium. The sequence continues at coordinate 31,667 of WHTQ01000033.1, forward strand.
CGGACCGGAGGCCCGGCTCTGGCCGAACGGCTGACCCGGCGGCCGGACACATACCGCCCCTCGCCGCCGAGGGCATGACCGTGGTGCTGTCTAGCCACATTCTGGGCGAAGTGCAACAGATCTGCGCCTCGGTCACGATCGACTCGCCCGGCCGAGCGGTGTGGCAGATCTGCAGCCGCGACGTAACCTAGAGCCATGACCCAGTCCGCCGGCCAGCCCCCCCGGCCGGCGGACCGGGCACCCGGGCTGACCGAGCGGGACCAGCAGATCCTCGAGTTCGAGCGCCGCTGGTGGCGGCACGCCGGCGCGAAGGAGCAGGCGATCCGGGACACCTTCGGGCTCTCGGCGACCCGCTACTACCAGCTGCTGAACCGGCTGCTCGACGAGCCGGCCGCGCTGCGGCTCGACCCGGTCCTGGTGAACCGGCTGCGCCGGCTTCGCGCCGCCCGGAACCGGCCCCGGGTAGCGTAACCAGCGTGCGCGTGTGGGTGCCGTATCCGGAGGTCCTGCCGCGGCTGCCGGAGTCGCTGGCGGTGGACGTGTACGAGGGCACCGGCGAGCTGCCCGGCCCGCTCGAGGCGGTCGGGTTCTACGTCGCTCCGTACACGTTCGACCCGGGGCCGCTGGAGCCGCTGCTGAAGATGCCGGCGCTGCGGGTGGTGCAGACGCTGACTGCCGGGTACGAGCACGTGCTGCCCTACCTGCCGGACGGGGTGACCCTGTGCAACGCTGGCCGGCTGCACGACACCAGCACCGCGGAGCTGGCGGTGACCCTGATGCTGGCCGCCCGGCGCGGGATCCCGGACTTCGTCCGGGGCCAGGACGCCGGCCAGTGGCGGCATCGCCGGTGGGAGTCGCTGGCCGACGCGACCGTCCTGATCGTCGGGTACGGGGGGATCGGCGCGGCGGTGGAGCGGCGGCTGGCCGGGTTCGAGGTGGACGTGCTGCGGGTGGCCCGCCGGCCGCGCGCCGGGGTGGCCGGCCTGGCGGAGTTGCCCGAGCTGCTGCCGCGAGCCGATGTGGTGGTGATCTGCGTTCCGCTGACGGAGGCCACCCGGCGCATGGTGGATGCCGGGTTCCTGGCCCGGATGCGGGACGGTGGGTTGCTGGTCAACGTGGCCCGGGGCGCGGTGGTGGACACCGCCGCGCTGGTGCCTGAGGTGGTCGGCGGGCGGCTGCGGGCGGCGCTGGACGTGACCGAGCCGGAGCCGCTGCCACCTGGTCATCCGCTGTGGACGGCGCCGGGGGTGCTGCTGAGTCCGCATGTGGGCGGGAACTCGACCGCGTTCCTGCCGCGCGCCCACCAGCTGATCGTGGACCAGCTCGGGCGGTTCGCCGCCGGTGAGCCGCCGCACCACGTCGTCGTCGGCCCCACGGTGCCGGTCTAGTTGCCGGTGGCGGCGTAGCCGGCGAGGTGGGCGACCTGGGCCGGGTCCAGCGACGGGCGCACCCGGCTCCGGGCGGCCGCCACGTGCGCGGCGGTCACCGTGGCGGCGTCCAGCGACTCCCGCATCGCCGACATCGCGGCCTCCCGGACCAGCCCGGCGCAGTCCGCGGCCGAGAACCCGGCCAGCTGTGCGGCCAGCCCCGGCAGGTCCACGTCCCCGGCCAGCGGAACGTCCTGGGCGGCGGCGCGCAGGATCTCGGCCCGGGCTGGCTCGTCCGGCGGCGGGACGTACACCAGCCGCTCCAGCCGGCCCGGGCGCAGCAGCGCCGGGTCCACCAGGTCCGGCCGGTTGGTGGCCCCGACCACCACCACGTTGCGCAGCGCCTCCACCCCGTCCAGCTCGGTCAGCAGCGCGGCCACCACCCGGTCGGTGGTGCCGCCGTCACTGGCCTGCCCGCGGACCGGCGCCAGCGCGTCCACTTCGTCCAGGAACACCAGCGTCGGGGCGGCCTCCCGGGCCCGGCGGAACAGCTCCCGCACCGCCCGTTCGCTCTCGCCCACCCACTTGGTCAGCAGCTCCGCCCCCTTGACCGAGAGCACGTTCGCCTGGCCGGTGCCGGCGATCGCCTTGACCAGGAATGTCTTCCCGCAGCCCGGTGGGCCGTAGAGCAGCACCCCGCGGGGCGGTTGCACGCCGAGCCGGGCGAACGTGTCCGGATAGGTCAGTGGCCAGAGCACCGCCTCGGTCAGCGCCTCCTTCACCTCGGCCAGGTCACCGACGTCGTCCAGCGTGACCCGGTCAAGTTCCAATGTCGACTCGGCCATCGAGGACGGTTCGACCACCGCCAGAGCGGCCTCGAAGTCAGCCATCAGCACCTGCGGGTGCGGGTCGTCGCGCTGCCGCCGGGCCGCCCGCACCGCCGCCTCCCGGGCCAGCGCCCCCAGGTCGGCGGCGACGAACCCGGGCGTACGGGCGGCCACCTCCGGCAGGCTTACATCCTCGTGCAGCGGCATCGGGCGGGTCAGCGCCGCCAGCTGCTCGGCGCGCAGCCCGGCGTCCGGCAGCGGCACGGCCAGCTGCAGCGAGAGCAGGTCCGGGGCGCGCAGCCCGGGGTCGAGCGCCTCCGGGCGGCTGGTGGTGCACACCACCGCGCCGCCGGCGGCCAGCACCGTGCGGATCCCCTGCCGCAGGACGGTGGACAGTGGACCCGGATCCTCTCGCGGCGCCAGCGCCTCCGCATCGGTGACCAGTACTACCCGCAGCCGGCCGGCGCCACTGGCCACCGTCTGCCACCGCTCGGCCGCCCCGGCACCCGTGAGCGTCGCGAGCTCGGGCGCCCACACCTCGCGTACCGTCGCGCCGATCTGCGCCGCCACCGCCCGCACCAGCGACGACTTGCCGGAGCCGGCCGGCCCGGCGATCAGCACTCCCAGGTTGACGCTGGTGCCGAGCCGCTCCAGCACCTCCGAGTGCCGGAAGCCGAGGTCGAGCAGCTCGGCCAGCTCGTGCCCCTGCGCCCGCAGCCCGGGCAGGTCGGCCAGCTTCGGTGCCGGTGCCGGTGCCGGTGCCGGTGCCGGGGCGGGGGCGGGCGGGTCGGCGGCTTCGGCCGGCTGGTCGGGGGGCGGTGGCCCGGCCGGGTGGGTGGTCGGTCCGTGGTGCCACCCGATCTCGGTGTCCATTGTGACCACGCCGGCCGGGTCCGGGGCCAGCTCCACGATCGTGAGCAGCGTCGACGTCCAGGCGTAGCCGACCAGGTTGGCCAGACTCTGGCGGGCCGCCGCGACCGCGGACTGCGCGACCGCGGACTGGGCGGCTCGGTCCGGGGGCTGCTCAAGCGGCAGCAGCGAGACGTTGTCGCCGGTGCCGACCGCCTTGCCGAGCAGCGCCAGCCGGAGCAGCTCCGGCGAGACCACCGCCACGATCTCCGGTGGCCCGGTCACCACCAGCCGGCGGGCACCCGAGACCGGCCCGGGTTCGACGGTCACCGGGCCGCCGTCGCGGATGCCGAGGTTGCCGAGCATCAGGTCGTCGGCGTAGAGCAGCCGCCGGCTCTCACCCGGCCCGGCGGCGGCCGCGATCGCGGCGCTGCCCCGGCGGCCGGTCAGCCGCACCGGGTCGCCCGGCCGCAGCCCCAGCTCCCGGAGCACCAGCGGATGCAGCCGCACCACTCCGCGCCGCGCGTCCTGCCCGGCCGGCAGCCGGCTCGCGACGAACGAGTGGCGCCCGTCGCGGTCGCCCGATCCCTGGTCCGCTGTCCCGGTATCCGCCACGCTGGCGAGCCTAGCCGGGCCCGGCGACCCGGATCCGGCACCCAGGGCGGCTGAGGATGGGCTGAGACCGGCACCGAGCCGGCAGCCCCAGGACGTAGCGTGGCGGGCATGTCGTCGTCGGTGGTTGCACGGCTGCGGCGGAGCCTGCCCCGCTGGCACCGGCGGCGGCTGGTCTCGGCCGGGCTGGTGGCGGCCCTGCTGGCGGGGGCCGGCCTGGTCGGCTGGCTGGCCTGGCCGGCGGCGCCCGGCTTCACCGCGTACGAGCAGGTGCTGACCGTCCGCTCCGGACCGGACGGCGCCACGCCGGTCGCGCTGGACAGCACCCTCTACCTGCCGGACGGCGCGTCGGCGGCGGACCCGGTGCCGGCGGTGCTGCTCGGGCACGGGTTCGGCGGCAGCAAGCGCAGCGTGGCCGGCGACGCCGAGGAGCTCGTCGGCCAGGGGTACGCGGTGCTCGCCTGGACCGCCCGCGGGTTCGGCGCCAGCGGTGGCCAGATCCACCTCAACCACCCGGAGTACGAGGTGCGCGACGCGCAACGGCTGCTGGACTGGCTGGCCGCCCGGCCGGAGATCCGCACCGACCGGCCCGGTGACCCGCGGGTGGGGGTGGTCGGCGGCTCGTACGGCGGGGCGCTCGCCCTCCTGCTCGCCGCCCACGACCGCCGGGTGGACGCGATCGTCCCGATGATCACCTGGCATGACCTGGCCCGGTCGTTCCTGCCGGAGGCCACCGGCGGGGCTCCGGAGCAGGGGGTGTTCAAGCGCGCCTGGGCCGGCCTGTTCTTCGGCCAGGTCACCGGAGGGCCGGCGGCCCGCTCCGGCGCCGACCCGGCCGGCTCGTCCGGCGCCGACCCGGCCGGGTCGTCCGGTGCCGACCCGGCGTGCGGGCGGTTCGCCGCCGACGTCTGCGCCGCGTACCAGCGGCTCGCCGTCACCGGCCGGGCCGACCCCGAGGCGGTCGCGCGGCTGCGCGAGTCCAGCCCGGCCAGCGTGCTGGACCGGGTCACCGCCCCGGCACTGCTGATCCAGGGCGGGGCGGACAGCCTGTTCCCACTGTCCGAAGCGGACGCGAACGCGCGGGGGATCGCCGCGAACGGCACCCCGGTGCGGGTGGCCTGGTTCGTCGGCGGGCACGACGGTGGCGTGGGCCCACCGTCCGACCAGGACCGGCTGCGGCGGCTGACCGGGCAGTGGCTGGGCCACTACCTCGCCGGTCGGGGCGAGCCGCCGCCGACCAGCTTCAGCTGGTCCCGGGTCTCCGGCTTCAGCGCGGCCGACGGCGGACCGGCCACCACCGGGTACGCGGCCGGCGCGTACCCGGGGCTGGGCGGGACCGACCGCCGGCGGGTCCCGCTGTCCGGTCCGCCGCAGCCGGTGGCGAACCCGCCCGGGGGCGCCCCGGCGGCGATCTCGTCGGTGCCGGCGGCCGGCGGGCTGGCCTCGTTCGTGAACGGGATCGTCACCGACCTGCCGGGGCAGCACGCCCGGTTCACGTCCGAGCCGCTGCCGCAGTCGCTGGACGTGGTGGGCGCGCCGCAGGTGTGGCTGCGGGCCGCCTCCCCGACCGGCGAGGCGGTGCTGTTCGTCAAGCTCTACGACGTCGACCCGGCGGGGGTCGCGACGCTGGCCGGCGGGCTGGTCGGGTCGGTGCGGCTGACCGGCCTGCCCGCCGACGTCGCCGACGCCGAGCCGGTCCGGGTCACGCTGCCGGCGATCGCGCGGCAGGTGCCGGCCGGCCACACGCTGCGGGTCACCGTGGCCACGTCGGACCAGGCGTACGCGACCCCGCCGGAACCGGCCGTCTACACGGTGGCGGTGCCGGGGCCGGTCACCGTGCCGACCGTGACCGGACAGCCGCTGGCCAACCCGGAGGCCGGCTGGCGATGGGCGCTGGCCGGGCTGCTGGTCGCGCTGGCGGCCGGGCTCGCCGTCGCCGTGGCGGTGGCCCGGCACCGGCGCCGCCGGGCCGGCCGGTCGGTGGTGGCCGAGCACCGGGACACCCCGCTGGTCGTCACCGGGCTGCGCAAGGAGTACCCCGGTGGGTTGGTGGCGGTGTCGCGGATGGACCTGACGGTCCGGCGGGCGGAGGTGGTCGGCCTGCTGGGGCCGAACGGGGCCGGCAAGACCACGGCGCTGCGGGTGCTGCTCGGGCTGACCCGCCCGACCGCCGGCGAGGTGCTGATCTTCGGCCACCGGCTGGTTCCGGGCGCGCCGGTGCTGTCCCGGGTGGGCGCCCTGGTCGAGGGCCCCGGCTTCCTGCCGCACCGGTCCGGCCTGGCCAACCTCACCGGCTACTGGCAGGCCACCGGCCGGCCGGTCGGGGACGCCCGGCTGGCCGAGGTGGTCGAGATCGCCGGGCTCGGGGACTCGATCCACCGCCGGGTGCGGACCTACAGCCACGGCATGCGGCAGCGGCTGGCGATCGCGCAGGCGATGCTCGGCCTGCCCGACCTGCTGGTGCTCGACGAGCCGACCGACGGGCTGGACCCGCCGCAGATCGCCGAGATGCGCCGGGTGCTGCGCCGGTACGCGACCGGCGGCCGGGCGGTGCTGGTCTCCTCGCACCTGCTCGCCGAGGTGGAGCAGACCTGTACTCACGTGATCGTGGTGCACAAGGGAGCGGTCGTGGCGGCCGGCCCGGTCGGCGAGGTGGTCGGCGACTCGCCGGCCGTCCACTTAGAGGTGTCCGACGCGCAGGTCGCGGCAGCCGTGCTGGACCGGCTGGCCGGAGTCCGCTCGGTGTCGGCGGACGGGCCGGGCGCTCTGGTGGTGGATTTGGACGGCGTACCGGCCGCGACGGCGGTGGCGGCGCTGGTGGGCGTCGGGGTGGGAGTGCACCGGGTGGTGCCGCGCCGGCGGCTGGAGGACGCGTTCCTGGCGCTGGTCGGGGACCACCCGACCGGGAGCGGGGACCGATGACCACCCGGGTACCGGCCGGCGGGTCGGTGGACGGTGCGGCTCCCGGGTACCACGCCGGGCGTACCCTCCCGTTCCGGGCGGAGTGGCGGCGGCAGGCGTCCCGGCGCCGCACCCAGCTGGTGCTGGGCTTCATGGTGGCGCTGCCACTGATCATCCTGGCCGCGTTCCAGCTCGGCGGCGACGACGAGGGCCAAGAGCCGTCCGGGCCGGCCGGCGGGCGGATCTCCAGCCTGGTCGACCTTGCCACCAGCGGCGGGCTGAACTTCACCCTCTTCACGATCTTCGTCTCGGCCGGGTTCCTGCTGGTCGTGGTGGTGGCGCTGTTCTTCGGCGACGCGGTGGCCAGCGAGGCGAGCTGGGGATCGCTGCGCTACCTGCTCGCCGCACCGGTCCCGCGATCCCGCCTGCTCACCGCCAAGCTGGTGGTGGCCGCCGGCCACAGCGCACTGGCGATCCTGTTGCTCGCGGCGACCGCGCTGCTGGCCGGCACACTGCGGTACGGCGTGCACCCGCTGCGCGGCGGGATCGCGGCGGACCTGCCGCCAGGCGAGGGGCTGGTACGGATCGGGCTGGTGCTCGGTTACCTGGCGGTCGGGCTGCTGGTGGTGGCCGGCGTGGCGTTCCTGTTCTCGGTGCTGACCGACGCGCCGCTGGGGGCGGTCGGTGGCGCGGTGCTGCTGTACATCCTGTCCAGCATCCTGGACCAGATCACTGCCCTCGGGTCCCTGCGCTCGCTGCTGCCGACCCACTACTCGGATGCCTGGCTCGGACTGCTGTCCACCCCGATGCAGGTGGACGACCTCGTCAAGGGCACCATCTCCGCGCTCTGCTACGCCACCGGCTGCGCGGCACTGGCCTGGTGGCGGTTCCTGCGCCGCGACATCGTCAGCTGATCCAGTCGGGACCGTCGTATTCGCCCGGTTGATCATGAGCTTTGGTGCCGGGTCGGCGCTGCTCCGGGTACCCAACCTCATGATCGACGGGGCTATGGCGGTAGACTCGGTGACCACAACTGAACAGCACTCATCCAGAGGGGTTGAGGGAACGGCCCGATGACACCCCGGCAACCACCGCGCAGGACTCGCCGTCGAGGCCGCTCGCGGCAGGTGCCAACTCCGGCCCACCGGTTGGTGGGGAAGATGAGAGGAAGGCCTTCGTGACTGTCACCACCCCTGCGCCCGCCCGCGCCATCGACAACCCCGCCCGCGCCCTGGTCTGTCGCGGCTGCGGCAGCGAGTTCCCGCTCGCCCCGCAGCACGCGTGCTGGCAGTGTTTCGGCCCGCTCGAGGTGGCCTACCACCCGGACGCGCTGCGGTCGGTCACCCGCGAGCAGATCGCGGCCGGCCCGCCGAACCTGTGGCGGTACGCGGGGCTGCTGCCGGCCGGTCAGGACCCGGCCACCCGGGTCACCCTCGATCCCGGGCTCACCCCGCTGGTCCGCGCGGATGCGCTGGCCGCCGAGGTCGGGCTGCGCGCCCGGCTGTGGGTCAAGGATGACTCGGCCAACCCGACCCACTCGTTCAAGGACCGGGTGGTCTCGGTCGCGCTGACCGCCGCTCGGGCGTTCGGGTTCACCCGGGTCGCCTGCGCCTCCACCGGCAACCTGGCCAACTCGGTGGCCGCCCACGCAGCCCGGGCCGGGCTGCCGTCGGTGGTGTTCATCCCGGCCGACCTGGAGCCCGGCAAGGTGGTCACCACCGCCGTCTACGGCGGCGACGTGGTGGCGGTGGACGGCTCGTACGACGACGTGAATCGGCTCTGTGGCGAGCTGGTGGAGACTGACGAGTTCGAGGACACCGCGTTCGTCAACGTCAACGTCCGGCCGTTCTACGCCGAAGGGTCCCGGACCCTCGGCTTCGAGGTGGCCGAGCAGCTGGGCTGGCGGATCCCGGCCCAGGTGGTGATCCCGATGGCCAGCGGCGAGCTGCTCACCAAGGTTGACAAGGCGTTCACGGAGCTGGTGGCGGCCGGCCTGGTCGAACCGCCGGACGGCGGGTGGCGGGTGTTCGGCGCCCAGGCCGCCGGCTGCAACCCGATCGTGGCGGCGCTGCACGCCGGGGTGGACGAGATCGCGCCGGTGAAGCCGACCGGGATCGCCAAGTCGCTGAACATCGGCGATCCGGCGGCCGGCCGGTACGCGCTGGCCGCGGTCCGCCGCACCGGCGGCTGGATGGAGTACGTCGACGACGACGAGATCCGGGACGGGATCCGGCTGCTCGGCCGGACCACCGGGATCTTCGCCGAGACCGCTGGCGGAGTGACCGCGGCGGTGCTGGGCAAGCTGGTCCGGACCGGCCGGCTGGACCCGGACGCGGAGACCGTGGTCTTCAACACCGGCGAGGGGCTGAAGACGATCGAGGCCGTGTCGTCGCTGGTCGGACCCACTCACCGGGTCGCGCCGTCGCTCCGAGCGGCGCGCGAGGCCGGTCTGCTCGGCCGAGCCTGACTGGCCGATCATCCGATTCGGCAATCGCGAACAGTAGTCATCTCCTCCGCGAATCGTGAGAAACACCCCCGGGGGGTCTTGACGGGACGGCGCGGACGGCGCAGGATGCTTCCTGCGGGAGGACGCTTCGCCGCGGATCCGGACCGAGCTTTGGCGACAAACTCAACTTCCGGCTGTCTTGCGCCCCGGCGTGTATGCGCCGTGCGGAGCGTCCTCCCGACCAATTTTTCCGCCCGGCTGTCTCCGCCCAAGCGGGCGCCCCGCTTGGAGCGCGACGTTGAGGCGGGCGCCCCGCTCACGCTCTGGGGGGTGAGAGGGGCCCCCTCCTCAAACCCGCGAAAACCAGGTGCGCGTGGCTCATCGCCCGGGGACAGTGATGGCATGGAACCCGCGATCAGCCGGCTCGACCCGGCCGACCAGCCGACCGTCGAGGCGGTCCAGGCGCTCCGGGTGGCGGCCGAGGCCGCCGACGTCCCCGACTTCCCACCCCCGTGCCCGTTCGCGCTCCGCGGTGAGCTGACCTTCCCGCGGACCTCCAAGCGGACCGAGCACTTCGTTGCCCGTACCGCTGGTGAGGTCACCGGCTACCTGGCGCTGGAGCTGCCGCTGCGGGAGAACCTCGACAACGTCGACGCGTCGTTGACCGTGCACCCGGCACACCGGCGGCGCGGGGTCGGGCGCGCCCTGCACGCGTACCTGCTGGAGCGGATGCGCGACCTGGGCCGGATCCGCTACGCCTCCGGGACGGTGGAGGCGCTGCCCGGCGGGCCCGCCCGGGACGACGGCGGGCGCGCGTTCGCGACCGCGATGGGCGCCAAGCCGGCGCTGGACGAGGTCCGGCGGCGGCTCGACCTGACCACGCTGGACGAGCCGGCGGTCGCGGCGATGCTTGACCAGGCTCGGACCAAGGCGGCCGGCTACCAGGTGGTGACCTGGTCGGGACCGGCGCCGGAGGAGTACGCGGCCGACGTCGGCTACCTGGACGGGCGGCTGGTGTCGGACGCGCCGATGGGGGATCTGCAGTGGGAGGCGCCGACGATCGACGTGGCCCGGCTGCGGGAGTCGGAGGACGCGGTCGCGGCCGCCCGCTGGCACCTGCACTCGGCCGGCGCGGTGCACGAGGCCACTGGCCGGATGGTTGCGCTGACCGCGGTGGCCCGCCAGGAGACCTCGCCGTGGCACGCGTTCCAGTGGATCACGCTGGTCGACCCGGCCCACCGCGGCCACCGGCTGGGCGCGCTGGTGAAGGTGGAGAACCTGCGGTACGCGCGGTCGCAGGAGCCGGAGCTGCGGGTGATCGACACCTGGAACGCCGCCGTCAACCAGCACATGATCTCGATCAACGAGGCGATGGGGTTCCGGCCGGTCGACTCCTGGGTCAACTGGCAGCAGGAGATCTAGCGCCGGCTCAGCTGCGGCCCGGGTCCGGGTGGATGGCGAGGAACATCGAGTACGGGCGGCCGTCCGGGCTGGGCGGGCGCCGGGCAAGCTCGTCGAGCAGCTCGGTGAGCCGGCGCACCACCTCCGCGTACTCCTCCGGGGTCAGCCGCAACCCGAGCCGGGAGGTGACGACCTCGCCCCGGTCCGGGTCGACCAGCGCCACCTCCTGCAGGAACGCGTCGATCATCGACCGGTCGCCGCGGTACTCGCTCAGGTCCAGGGTCCAGGACTTGCGGGTGGCGAGGTACGGGATCTCGCGGGCACCCCGGGCGCCCCGGCGGGGCGGCTGCGGTGCGAGGAAGCCGGTGGCCACCAGCTTGCGCACGTGGTGCAGGATCGTCGCCGGGTGGGTGTCCAGCCGGGCGGCGATCTCCTGGTTGGTCATCGGCTGGTCCAGGCAGACCCGCAGGATCCGCAGCCGGACCGCCGAGGCCACCGCCTTCGCCTCCGCCTCGGTCGCCGGCCGCCGCGGCGTCGCCGCCGCCTCCTCGGTCGTCGTCGTGCTGCCCACGCAGGCAGACTAACCCAACCCGGCCGACCGGTTGACTTTTCCCAATCGGGATGTCACTGTGACGTCATGAGACTGCATCCACGGCTGGGGCTGCTGGCGGATCACGGCTACCGGCAGCTGTTCGCCTCCACCACGGTCAGCCAGTTCGGGTTCCACCTCACCCTGCTGGGGCTCCCGCTGGTGGCGATCGTGACGCTGACCGCCAGCCCGTTCGAGGTCGGGCTGCTGGCCGCCGTCGAGATGGCACCGTTCCTGCTGATCGGCCTGCCGGCCGGCGCCTGGGTGGACCGGATGCGGCGGCGGCTGGTGCTGATCGTCGGGGACCTGGCCCGCGGCGCGATCCTGGTGACCGTACCGCTGGCCTGGTGGGCCGGGGTGCTGACGATCTGGCAGCTGTACGCGGTCGCGTTCGGGTTCGGGGTCTTCACGGTCTTCTTCGACGTGGCCTACCAGAGCTACCTGCCGCACCTGGTGGGCCGGGAGAACCTGGTGGAGGGCAACGCCAAGCTGGAGTCGGTGCGGGCGGTGGCGCAGCTCGGCGGCCCGGCGCTGGCCGGCCAGCTGATCCGGCTGCTGAGCGCGCCGGTGGCGCTGTTGGTGAACGGGGTGGTGATGGCCGCCTCAGCCGGGTTCGTGGTCCGGATCCGCAAGCGGGAGGACAAGCCGGCCCGCCAGCCGGACGCCCGGCTGGTGCGGGAGATCATGGAGGGGCTCCGGTTCGTGCTCGGCCACCGGCTGCTGCGCGCCATCGCCACCTGCACCGCCTCGTTCAACCTGCTCTCCTCCGCGTACGCCCCGATGCTGCTGCTCTACCTGCAGCGTGACCTGGGGCAGGACGCCGGCACGATCGGCCTGGTCCTGACCGTCTGGGGGGCCGGCGGGCTGGTCGGCGCGGCGGTGGCACGCCGGTTCGCCGGCTGGGTCGGGCAGGGCCCGGCGATCTGGTTGTCGGTGGCGCTCACCGCGCCGTTCGCGCTGCTCATGCCGGTGCTCGCGGCGGCCGGCTGGCGGCTGTGGGTGGCCGCGGCCGGCGGGTTCATCCTGTCGATCGGCGTCGTGGTCTACAACGTCACGCAGGTCAGCTTCCGGCAGGCGGTCACCTCGGACCAGCTGCTCGGGCGGATGAACGCCACGATCCGGTTCCTGGTCTTCGGCACCATGCCGCTGGGCGGGCTGCTCGGCGGCGTACTCGGCCAGACCCTCGGGGTCCGGACCGCGCTGCTGATCGCCGCGCTCGGCCAGTGCGTGGCGTTCCTGCCGGTGTTCCTCTCGCCGCTGCGCCGGATGCGCATCCTGCCCACCGAACCGGACCCGGCGCTCGCGCCCGCCGCCGGACCCGGGCATCATGGGCGGTATGACAGCCAGCCTGCTCCATGACAAGCACGCCGACACACTGGCCCGGGCGCTGACCGCGATCGCCGAACGGGATTACTGGTCGGCGTACCCGGAGTCGCCCAGCCCGAGGGTGTACGGCGAGACCGCCGCCGACGACGGGAAGGCGGCCTTCGAGTCCTATCTCGGCCAGCCGTTCCCGCTCGACCAGCCCGGGGACCGGGTCGCCACCGAGACCAGCCCGTTCGGGATCGCGCTGGACATCGGGTACCCGCACACCGATGTGGACACACTGCTGGCCGGCGCCACCGCCGCGCTGCCGGCCTGGCGGGACGCCGGCCCGCAGGCCCGGGCCGGGGTGTGCCTGGAGATCCTGGCCCGGCTGCACCAGCACGTGTTCGAGCTGGCCAACGCGGTGCACGCGACCAGCGGGCAGGCGTTCGTGATGGCCTTCCAGGCCGGCGGGCCGCACGCGCTGGACCGCGGTCTGGAGGCGGTCGCCTACGCCTACGCCGAGCAGACCCGGCACCCGGCCACCGCCGAGTGGACCAAGCCCGCCAAAGGCGAGCCGCTCCGGATGCTGAAGACCTTCCACGTCGTACCCCGGGGCGTCGCGCTGGTGATCGGCTGCAACACCTTCCCGACCTGGAACTCCTACCCCGGGTTCTTCGCCTCGCTGGCCACCGGCAACCCGGTCGTGGTCAAGCCCCACCCGGGCGCGGTGCTGCCGATGGCGGTCACCGTCCGGTACGCGCGGGAGGTGCTGGCCGAGGCCGGGTTCGACCCGAACCTGGTGCAGCTGGCCGCCGAGGCGCCCGGCGAGAAGATCGCCTCCACGCTCGCCACCCGCCCGGAGGTGAAGATCATCGACTTCACCGGCTCCACCGGGTACGGCGACTGGCTGGAGGCCAACGCCCGGCAGGCGACGGTCTACACCGAGAAGGCCGGGGTGAACACGATCGTGGTCGACTCGACCGACGACTTCGCCGGGATGTGCCGCAACATCGGGTTCTCGCTCAGCCTCTACAGCGGGCAGATGTGCACCACCCCCCAGAACATCCTGATCCCGGCCGGCGGGATCGAGACCGACCAGGGTCACCGCGGGTACGACGAGGTGGCCGCCGGGATCGCCGAGGCGGTGCGGAAGCTGACCGCCGCCGACCCGGCGCGCGGCGTGGAGCTGGTCGGCGCGATCGCGAACGAGGCCAACCTGCGCCGGATCGAGGCGGCCCGCACCACCGGCGAGATCATCCTGGACTCCCTGCCCTTGCCGCACCCCAGCTACCCGGACGCCGTCGTCCGCACCCCGCTGCTGCTCAAGCAGACCGCCGACGGCGAGGGCGTGTTCGACAAGGAGTGGTTCGGCCCGATCTCGTTCCTGGTGGCCACCGACTCGACCGAGCAGAGCCTGGAGCTGTTCCGGCGGATCGTGGGCGCCCAGGGCGCGCTGACCGCCGGGGTCTACTCCACCGACGAGAAGGTGCTGGACGCGACCGAGC
>WHTQ01000039.1 GCA_009377645.1 Micromonosporaceae bacterium
ACCCGAGTCGTTCGACGTGACGTTTCTCGGTAACTGCCTCTGCTACATCTCCGACGTTGCCGAAGTGCTCGAGAAGCACAAGAAGCTCACTCGTCGCGGCGGGCGTGTGATCTCGAAAGATTTCGATGGTTCCGTCGCGATCTTCCATCCGGTTTCGCCCACGCTGACCCTGAAAGTAGTTACCTCAGCGGCGCGCGCCTTGGAAGAGTCCTCATCATCCGCGGCATGGTTCGACAACTTCGTCGGAAGGAAAACGCATGGATTGTTCCGCGCGCTGGGGTTCACGGATATCTCGACGCGAAGTTATGCCATTCAGAAGGTGCCGCCGCTGACGCCAGCGACAAAGCGATACCTACTCGGGAACGCGACCTGGTACGGCAAGACGGCGGCGTCCTACCTCTCGGATGACGAGCAGCGGGAATGGGCCGAACTGTTCGATCCCGAGTCCAACCGGTATGTCCTGGACCGCGAGGACTTCTACTACTGCATGATCGAGACCATGACGACCGGAACCGTGTAGGTCCCTGCCTCTGCTCAACCACGCCGTCTGGGACCACGAACAGGCCATGAGCATCGTGCGCGGGTTCGCCGTTGAAGGTCCAGCCCGCCACCGTGGCGGCACCGGGGCAGGCGGGTGCCGGACAGCCCCATCATGTGTTCCCGGCCAGGAATGAGCCCTACAAGATCGGTGAGGAAGCCACCCTGACAGTCGGTCAGCAGCACGTCCTGAACCGGTTGCAGGCGTACTGCTACGAGCAAGGTGCTCCGAAAGGTCGCCGCGACCGGCTGCGCCGGACGCTGTCCGATCTCTACAGCAGATGTTCGGCCGGTACTCACGCCGAGGTCACCGTCCAAGAGGCGAGGTTCCTCTTTCTCCAGACGTACGTCGTGCTCGGGGAGACTCTGACGCTCGCGGAGGACTAACTGCGAGCCATGCCACCACCACGCCGAAAATTCTCACCAAAATGGCGCAAGCGCCAAGTAGTCGTCAAGCTACTTGAGAAAGCGCCATCTACGATGAGAACCTACAGCGGCGGTTCAGTCCAGGGGTGCGCCTCGATCTGCCATGAACGGGGTCGGGTCGATGGCGTTGCCACCGTCAGCGTGGTGTCCTAGATGGACTTCGTAGTGGAGGTGTGGCCCGGATGAGTTGCCGGAGCTGCCGACCAGCCCGACCGGCTGCCCGGCGGTGACCTGCTGCCCGACCGCGACGGCGGGCTGTTGCAGCAGGTGGCAGTAGCGGGTGACGACCTGACCGGCCTGCGGGTCGTCGTGGAGGATCTGAAGGTACCAACCGCAGCCACCCAGCCCGGGGTACCCATCCCGGTCACACGGGCTCGGCGAGCCGTCGGGTGGGTAGCTGTTCCCGGCGATGTTGCACCGCACGGTGACCACGGTTCCGGCGGCGGCGGCGTAGATGACGGTGCCGTGCGGGGCGGGGATGTCCACACCGTCATGCGAGGGCCGATCCGCGGTGCGGAACCCGGAGATGACCTCGCCTGGCACGGGTGGGACCCAGCCGTGGACGCCCACCGGCGGCGGCACGCAGCTGGGCAGGGTGCCGGCCAGGTAGGCGTCAACGATCTGGTTGGCGCGTCGCTCATGCCGGGCGTACGCGTTCGGGTACGCCGACCGTTGGACCTCCTGCGCGGCGACCGTGAGCCGAAGATGTTCCCAGCCGGGGACCTGCAGCAGCCGTTCGTAGAACACGGTGGCCGCGTAGGCGGGGTTGAGGATCTGCTCCGGGCTGCCCCAGCCCATGCTGGGACGCTGTTGAAACAGGCCCAGGCTGTCGTGGTCGTTGTCCTCGCCAAGGTGCCCCAGGTTGACGAGGTTGGACTCCTGCATGGCGGTGGCGATCGCGATCACCCAGCCGCGCTGCGGCACGCCGGTCCGCTGCCCGACCAAGATGATGATCGTCGCGTTGGCGGCCTGCTCAGGGGTCAACCCGGCCGGGGCCGGATCGGTGCTGTCGAGGATGCCGAGGCAGATCGGCCCGCCGCCGCCGGCCTGGTCGGCGAACAGGCTGGTCACCGCCCCGGCGGCGGCCATGGCGATCAGCACGATGATGGCGACCAGCCCGGCGGCGGCCCCGCCGATCACCCGTCCCACGACTGGCCACCTCCACTGGCGGGCAGGTCGGCCAGCTTGCGGCGTGTGGTGCGGCCGACCGGCTGCCACACCGGCCCGGCCGGGCCACCGTGGGCCTGCGCGAACTCGGCGCAGGTGGTGGCCACGAGCAGGCCCTGGACGCGGCCCGCCGAAGCGAGGGCGGTGTGCAGGTGGGATTCCCGTGCCGCCGTCGGGAGCCAGAACAGCAGCGGGAACGCCCACTTGGTGCCGGCCAGGTTGGCGTAGTCGTCGAGCTTGCCGACCAGGCGGCTGCGGACGGGTTCGGTGCCGCGGTCGTACTCGAGCCAGAACGCCACCTTCCGGTCTCCTACCTGCCAGAGTCCGGCGGCGTCGGGGCGGGCCAGGTCGCCGGTGGCGCGGCGGGCGCGGGCCTCCGACCACCAGCCGGCCAGCTCGACACCCTGGCGGTGGCGGGCGTGGGCATACAGTGCGGTGAAGAACCCGTTGAGGCCCAGCCGGTGGGCCAGCTGGGGTGAGGCGGCCAGCCGCATCGTGGCCTCCCGCACGCTGCCCGGCCGGGGTGGCGACTCGTCGCGGCCGGCGGCGAGGATCGCCGCGCCGACCGGGCCGAGGGTCCACCGCCAGGACTGGGAGCCGGGGCGGACCAGGTGCCTAAACCGGTCCAACACACCCCGCTGGTGCAGGGTGTTGAGCCGGTTCCGGGCCCGGCCGAGGGCGCCGAAGGCGACCTCGGTGAGCTGTTCGGTGGTGAACACCTTGTGCTCGTCGAGCAGGGCCAGGATCCACTGGTCGCGGTCGGTGAGCCGGGCCAGCTCGGTGGTGACCGTCGCGGGGGTCAACCGGATCCGCGACGGGTCGTCCCTACCGGCGGCGAAAGGGGCGTGGGGTGTGGTCATGGGATACTCCACAGTGAAGGTTCCGGCCCGTCCTCGAACACAACGTCAGCGTCGGGGACGGGGTGGGTGGGGGGCGGTGGCCTGTGGCCGCCGGTGGCGGGTGCGGCCCAGGTGTCTCGTCCCGGCCCGCGGCGGCGGGAGGCGGCGGCCGGCAGCCCGTAGGCGGCGGGTTCGGCCGGCAGGCCGGCCAGCGCGGCGGCCTCGACGACACTGACGAGGATCATGGCCGCGGGTGTGGTCCGCCGCTGGTTGAGCACCGCGCACGGGCGGTACAGCCGGCGGCGGGTCAGGTGCGCGGAGATCAGCCCGTAGCCGGAGCTGATGTCCTCGGCGGCGGCGCGGGCGGCGGCCTTGGTGGGGCCGACCCCGGCCGCGTAGACGGCGGCGAGCAGGTGCGGCGGCTGGCCGTACTTGGCGCGGGCTTGCTGAGCCTGCTGGGCCGCGTACGGGTCGACCCGCCGGCTGTTCGCGTGCTGCGTCGACGATTTGCCGGGGGTGAGCAGGTCCAGCAGGCCGCGCACCACCGCGGTCACAGCGGCCAGCACCAGCCCAGCCGCCTGGCCCCGGCCGGTACGTCGGGCACGGGTCGGGTCCACGGTGGCGCGGCGCAACGCGGCGACGCGCCCGCGGGGGGCACGGAGCAGGTGGACCTGCAGCAGCCCGCCTCCGGTGCGGCCGGCCGCGGCCAGCCCGTCGTAGACCGCTCGTAGCCGGTCCTCCTCCGTGGCGGTGTCACGGCGGCCGGTGGTGACCGGTGGGGGGTCGTCGATCAGCGGCAGCCACTCCGGGGCCGCCGCTCGCAGCTGGTGGGCGGCCACCGGCCGATCCGGCGGAAGCTCCGGCGGCGGGGCGTGTTCGGCGTGGGCGCCGGGCCAGGCCCGCTGCAGCACCCGGATGACCGCGGTGGCCGAGACGCCGGGTGGTACCCACAGCCCGCAGCGCAACTGGTCGCCGGTGGCGGCGACCTCCCACACCAGCCGCGCCGTAGGGTGCTTGCGCCACCAGCGGGCGGCGGGCAGCAGGGTGGCCAGCAGCCGCCACAGCGCCACCGTGGTCGCCGGGCTTGCGGTCACCGGTGGGGTGATCTCCAGCCAGCGTGCCTGCGCCGCCTGGCGGGACCAGCGGCGGCGCCGCAGCACCGTTACCGCCAGCCGTGCGGCGACCGCCGCGAGCACGACGGCCAGCAGCAGCGGCCACCGCCCGGCGAGCGTGTGCCCCCAGGCGCTCAGCGGGTAGTCGCCACACAGGATTCGCCCGAGCAGCCGGCCTGGCATACCCTCGGCGCCGGGTGTGCAGCCCGCCTTGACGGTGGTGGGCAGGCTGCTGATGTGCGGTGACCATAGTGGTGCACTCATCGTTACCTCCTGTAGTTGCCACCGGGTGGGGGCGGGTGGGGGCCCCCCGCCGTACGGCGGAGGGGTCAGGTGGGGGTCGGTCCGGTGGTGTGGAACCGTGGCGAGTTGACGACCAGTTCGTGCTCTACATCGGAGGCGATGCTGCGGAACGCGACCCTGGCCGTGCCGGCCGAGAGCAGCACGTCACCGAGCCCGGCCTCCAGCAGCCAGGCGCGTTCCCCTTCGGTGAGCCCGAACGCCTGCGCAACGTCGTTGATGGCTTGCGGCGCCTGGCGCATCAGCAGCTGGGTGGCCGCGTTGGAGACGACCGCCCGGCCCACCTCCGTAGCCAGCACGTCGGCCGCGTCCTGCGTGACGACGGCCAGCCCGGCGCCGTACTTGCGGGCGCTCTTGGCCAGGCGGAACAGGAACCGGGCACCCAATCCTCCACGCAGCAGCCGCCACGCCTCATCGACGAGCACGATCCGCGGCACCGTCACACCCTCGCCGGTGGTGGTGGCGGTGATGCGTCGCCAGATCGTGTCCAGGATCAGCAGCACCCCGGCCGGTTGCAGCTCGTCGGCCAGGTCCTTGATGGCGTACACGATCAGGTGCCCGTCGGGGCGGTGGGTGGTCGGCCCGTTGAACAGGCCGCTGAAGCTTCCGGACACGTAGGGCCGTAGCCGGGCGGCGACGGTTTGCCCGGCCTGCCCGTGCGCCTCCAGCGCGTGGGCGAGATCGGACAGCAGCGGGGCGGGACGCCGCCACGTGCGCGCATCGGTGGTGATGCCCTTGTCCCGGTAGGCGGCCAGGACCGCCGAGTCCAACGCGGCCGCCTGCTCGGGCGGCAACGGCGCCGCGTTGCCCGTCTCACCGGCGGTGAGGACCTGCACAAACGTGTGGACAAACAAGGCGCGGCGCATCAGCGCGTCCGGTTCACCGTCGCCGGCAATGTCCAGCGGGTTGATCCGCACCCCTGGCGTGCCGGGCCGGATGATGGTGCCACCCACAGCCTGCGCGAGCCGAAGGTACTCATCGTCCGGGTCCACAACAAACGCCTCGACCCCGAGATACAAGTTCCTCAACAGATCCAACTTGGCCATATAAGACTTTCCTGCACCACTGCGGGCGAGGATCACGCTGTTGAAGTTGTGTTGCGCCCACCGGTCCCACAGCACCAGCCCGGCCGAGGACAGGTTCAGCCCATAGAGCACCTCCATACCGGAACTGGTGATGGGCAGGTCCGGTGAGGCGAACGGAAACGCAGCCGACAGCGCGTCGGTGTCGAAGGCCCGCTTCATACCCACGCTGTCGACAGCCAGCGGCAAGCTGGACACCCAGCCCTGCAACTGCCGCCACGTCACCGGTACGGCGTCGAGCAGCATGCCGGAGGCGATCGAACGCACATCGGCAACCCGGTCGGCAAGCTCCTGCTCGTCTTCGGCGTGAACCGTCAAATAGAGGCCGCAGCGGAACAGCCGCCCCTCGCCGCGGGCAAGCCGACCAGCCAGCTCCGCCGCGTCGGCCGCCGCCGCCTCCAACGAAGGATCGTCCAGCCTGCCCTTCGAGGCATCCGCGCGTCGCGAGGACTCGAGCCGGCCACGCTGCTTACGCAGCCGCTCAGCCGCCACCGCCGGCGCCAACGGCTCGACATGCAGCGACACATCCACCCTGCCCGGGTAGGCCAACAACGGCTCCAACCACCCGGCACCCACCTCCGCCGGCCAACCCGATATCGCCAGCGTGCGGCACCAGTCCCCACCCAGCCGCAGCTGAGCGCCGGCGACCTCCACCGACTCCGGTCCTCCCAGCAACACGCCATCCGCGTCAGGACGGGATGGCTTGCCGCGGTGGCCAGGCCGCCGTCTGAGCTTCGCCAGCAGCGGGCTCACCGCAGCTCACCCCCGAGGCGGTGAATGCCGGTCGGGTCGAAGCTGGCGCTCAGCCGTGCGGCGGCACCGGCGCCGTCCAGCACCTGGGCGGTGACCTCACACGCCGACAGCGCCCGGGCCGCCTCCGCGGCCCGGTGGACCGCACGCATCGCGCCGCGGCGGTCCCGCACCGCCACCGTGACCTGCCGGTGCAACAGCTCACGCTCGGCGGCCAACTCGGTCAGGAACTCGGCGTGCGCGGTCGCGGCGTCTTCCAACGCCGGGTCGGGCAGGCTCGGTGCCCGGTCGAGAATGCGGGTGGCGTAGCCGGCAAGGTCCACCCGCTGCGCGCGCACCACGATTTGCGCCGGCCCGTCCAGCGAGTTCAGCAGGCGTCCGAACCCGGCCGCCAACGCGTTCTGCTCGGCCGGGCTGCGCAACGCGAAGTTGACCGTCGTGGCGTCGAGCAGTGCGACGTGCCCGTCGGGTCCCAGATCGATGGTCCCCTCGCCGGTGATCCCCTTCGCGGGCAGCCGCAGCGGTGCCGGCAGCGGCAGCCGGTGGCCGGGGCCGGTGGTGGTGGCCACCCATGCCGGCGCCGGGGTGATCTGCTCCGCGGTGGCGGGTACCAGCCGCCGGGGGCTGCGACGATGCCGCACCGCGGCCAGCAGCCACCGGTCGAAGGTGATGCCGTCGCGGCGGCCGACCGCGATCGCGAAGGTGGCGGCCACGATCGGGATGGTGACCACCAGCAGGATCAGCGGCTCGACCCACGGCAGCAGCGCCTGCCACAGGCTGTAGAGCAGCAGCCCCACGATGGCGAAGATGAGCAGCTGCCTGCCGGTCAGACCGAACGCGATCACATCCGCGCGGTCCACATCGGCGGGTATGCGGGCTCGCATCGGCGGTGGCTGATCATCATGACGGGTCATGTGTCGCTGCCTCCCTGGGAGCGGCGTGGTTGTGGCGGCGTCGGCGGTGGCTGCTTGGGTGGGCTGGCCGGCGTAGCGCCGGTACGGGTGGTCTTCGTGCCGCTTCCAGGCCGTTGAGCCACCGGCGGCGGCGGGGC
The DNA here is from genome assembly GCA_009377645.1 of Micromonosporaceae bacterium. Taxonomy (GTDB): domain Bacteria; phylum Actinomycetota; class Actinomycetes; order Mycobacteriales; family Micromonosporaceae; genus Natronosporangium. The sequence goes on from WHTQ01000039.1 coordinate 7,265, forward strand.
TGGTGTGGGCCGTTGTGGTGGGGCGGAGGTGGCCGGCCTCGTGGGCGCGCTGGTGGCACGGTCGGGCTGGCCTGGACGCGACGGACCCGGCGGTGCCGCTGATGCCGGCTGCCTGGCCGGCCGGGCGCCGGAGTACCGCACCGGCTCGCGGGTCGCGGCCGGGTCGGGCCGGGCCGGGCTGGGCTGCCCCTGACCGGCTCCCAGCCGATCCCCCGGCGACGGCGCGGGCGAGGGCGGGCCGCCGCCCGGCACCGGCGCGTTCGATGGTCGAGGCTGTGGTCCCGCCGTACTGGGTGCGGCTGTACCGGTGCGCCGGCCGGCCGGCGATGGCGCGGCGGGCCGCGGCGGTGGTGGCAGGGGTGCGCCCCGGCCGGCCGGCCGCTGGTTGTTCAACCATCGGTGTGGCGGCATCCGGTTCGGCACCCGCCCAAGGCCGGGCCGATTCCCACCACCCGGCTGCGGCCTCGGGTTGGGACGAGGCCCGGAGTTTGGGCGTGGTCCCGGGCGGGGATGCCCGCTTGGTGCCGGTTGTGGCCGCGCCCCTCCGCGCCCACCATGTCCACCGCGTCCACGCTGCCCGGCCGCGGCCAGGCTGAGGGTCTTCAGCATGAACACCGCGAGGATGATCTTGCGGAGGACGCCGCGGCTCTGTAGCCACATGTACTGCTTGACCCACATCGGGATCTTGACCAGCAGCCACATCATCGCCAGTGCGACCAGGATGCCCAGCCAGCCGCTGCCGCTGGAGGGGAAGCCGAGCACGGTCGGACCCACCGGGGTGAGGAAGATGCGCACGGCGGCGACCAGTACCACCGTCTGCCCGAGCTGGATCGCGAAACAGCCGGCGACGGCCTTCCACCAGGTGAACGCCACCTGCTCGGTCTGCGGCAGCGCGTGGAACAGCAACGCCAGCGGAGCGATGGTGATCAAGACCGCGAGCACCGCTACCCGGATGATGAAAGTGATCAGCACGATGATCGCCATCACGATGATCGCGATCATCAGCAGGGACAGCAGGAAGCTGGTCCCTACCGAGGCGTTCTCCCAGATCGTGGTCACCGCTTCGGCGGCCGTCGCCGGTTCGACGCCCTGCCCGGCGATGCCCGCGGTGATGGCGTTGACGAACTCGATGCCCTGCCCCACCAGCAGCAGGCTGAGGTTGGCGGCCAGGCCGGCGACCACGATGCGGGGGATGAGCTCTTTGAGACCGTAGGAGGTTTGCAGGCTTTCCCGGGCGGCGACCACGAACCCGGCGGCCACGATGAACAGCACGTAGATCGTGTTGGCGATGACCAGGTTCGCCACCCACACATCCCGGATCTGCTCGTTGCCGGTCAGATCGGGGGTGGCCAGCACCGACTCGCCGAGGGTGGTCAGGACACTGTTGAGGGTGTCTTCCGCGAAGTCGCAGAAGAACTCGGTGATCGCCTGGCGTACCTGGCCGCCGACATCCCACAGCGCAGGGTCACCGCCATCGGCGCACGACGGCGACGGCGACGGGTCCGGCACAAGCTCCGGGTCCGGCGGGGGCGGGGGTGGGCCGGGTTCCGGCGCCGGGGTCGGCGGCGGCTCCGGCTCGGCCGGCGGCTCGGTCGGGGGCGGCGGAATCGGTGTCGGTGCCGACTGCGGGTCGGGTTCCTGCTGGGCCACCACCGCAGCCGCAGGCTCCGGGCTCGCCGCCTGCGAGGCGACGGCCGGCCCAACCACCAGCAGCGCTAACGGTGTCAGCAGCCCGGTCACACGCCAGATGCGCCAACCGCGTCCTTGTCGTATGCCCATGGCCATCAGTCCACGAACTCGGTGACGATGGTCACGAACAGCGGGGCCAGGACCGCCAGCGCATACCCGATGGCCGCGTTCCGCAACGCCGTCTTCGCCTTTTCGACCTCGCCCGGGTCGCCGTTGGACCACAGGTAGCGGAACCCGCCCACCGTCAGGAACAAAGTGGATACCGCGACGAGGATGCCGACCAGCCAGATCCGCATCCGGTTGACAACCTCCGGGATGGAGTCCACCCCAGGGTCCTCGGGCGCCTCCGGCTGTGCCCAGGCGACCGTGTCGAGACCGACGATCACGGTGGCCACCACCGCGGCCAGCACCAGCAGCCGCGGGATGGCCGAGGTGGCGGTGTACGGCAGCCACGCCGCGAGCCGGGCGCGGTCGCGGCCACGGCGCCTGGCCCAGTGGCCGCCTCGGCGACGGCGGCTGCCGACGAACTGTTCGATCATGACGGTGGCACCTTTCGCAAACCCCAGGCCCGCTGGAGAAGGGCCGTTGGCGGTGTGTTCGGCGCGGGAAGGCTCGTGAGCGCGGCCACACAAAGGCGGTGCGGGTCGACCGGGCGGGCCGTCCTCCCTCCGGAGGTGTGGCTGTGACGGGTTGTCAGCGCCGTCAGCGGGTGCCGGTCGACGGTGGTACGCGAAACTGTCCCGCACTAGATAAAGGCAAGATCACGCCCGGTTTTGGACAGGCCGCCGGGCGGCGGCGGGTCGGCGTTAGGCGGGTTCGCGCTGGTCGCTGGTGCGGTTCCGGTCGACCACGGTGGTCTGCGTGGCTTCGGCGACGACCTCCATCACCGGGTCGGACAACTGGCCGGCCCGGATCGCGTCGACCAGCCGCCGCTCGGCCTTACGGCGCCGCTTGTAGACCGCCCACGCGGTCAGCCCTTCCCGGTCGGCGTAGGGGGCCAGCGGGACATCCTCCAACCGGGTGGCACCGATCAGATCCGCCTCGCCGGCGGAGATGATGCCCTGCCTGACAGCGCGGGCCAACACCAAGTCCGGATGCCCGTACGGCGGCGGGGGCAACGCCGAGCCCGGCGCCCAGTGTGCCTCCCCGCTGGCGGCAGCCTCCTGCGCGTTAAGCGCGGCCCGGGCGTGGGTGTGGGCGGCGTTGACCAGCCGGCCGCAGATTCTCGGCCGAGCCGTGTCCACCCCGGCCAGCGCGGCAAGGAATCCTTCCAGCAGGTCGGCCTCCACATCCGTGTGGCTGTTCGCCCGCGCCAACCGCCGGGCTGCCCGGCGCAGCCCGGGCAGGGCGACCCCGGCCGCGCCCACCACCCAGGCCGGCTCACCGGCGCGGGCGCGTTCCACCAGCTGCGCCCAGACGATCTGCTTGGCCTGCTGCCCGGTTGACGGGTGCGCCAGTACCGAGGCCAGCTCGTCCAGGCGGATCCGCCGCCGCGGCAGCCCGCAGCCGACCCGGCGGCCGTCGACCGCCGGTGGCTGCGGGCCGGCGCACAACAGCCGCAGCGTCACCTCCACCTGCTCCAGCGGCATCCGGCCGACGATCAGCCCAGGCCCGGGCGAGGTCGCCGGACCCGACCCGGTGTGTGACCGCTTCGCCATCATGTGGCTCCTTCCGATAGGTGGTCTGCGCGGCCGTTCTGTCGAGGGCCACGGCGTGCGTCACCTATCGCACCCGGAGGCGTGAACACATCATGGACAGTCGATATGTGAAGGGCTGTTTAGACATGGCGTGGAAACGCCGGACAAGTCCGCAGTCAGCCGGCCGTGCGCGTGTCGAACCGAGCGGCTCGTTGCCCTGTTCACCCCCGCTGACCTGCTGTTCAGCCAACCCAGCCGTCGAGGAACAAAGTGTCAGCCCAGCGCGGACACCCACCACCCCAGGAGTTGTCGCCACCGAGCAGAGGCACCGGCCCGCGGCGCGGGATACGACGGTGACCGGGCGAGGTGTTTAAGCAGCGGCGGCTGCCAGTTCCCGGTGCCGGGTCGCTTGTCTAAACAAGCAGCTCGGCCACCCGCCACCCAGCCCCGGTCCAAAACCGGGGCCGCGGCTGCCTTTACCTAGTGTCAGCGTCGTCAGCGGGCAGCGGCCAAGAACGCCGATGCCCCACACCTTAGGTCCCACCGCCGCAGGCACCGGGCTGCTCCCGGTGCCGGTGGCCATACTCCTACCCCCGGCCACCAGCAGGCACCCCCGAGGTGAGCCCGGCCGGCCGGGTCGCGTCAGCGACCACACCGCCTGCCAGCTCATCGCCCGCTACACCCACCACGGCGAGCTGGTCATCGACCTCGACGCCAACCCGGCGATCGCCGCAGCGGCCGGGTGGCTGGAGCGCCACAGCCTGACCCTCACCGACCGCGACCTGGCCCCAGCCGACCCTCACCAGCGGGAGTCCTCACCCCCGCCCGGCACCGACCCGGCACGGCTGGTGATCGCCACCCTGCCCCGCCCCGGCGCGAGCAGCCTCGGCGGAATCAGCGAGTGGATGCGGCAGGTCAGCGGTCGGCTGCTCGCCCCCGGCGGGTTCCTGCTCACGGTCGTCACCGGCGCCGGCGCCGGCCGGTACACCGACCACGCCACCACGATCATCACCGCCGCCGCAGCGGCCGGGCTGAGCTGGCACCAGCACATCATCGACGTCTACGTCGCGCTGCCCGAGCACGAGCCCCGCGCCGAGCCCGGCACCGCCGCGGCCACCGCCCCGCGGCTGGTCCGGGGTCGGCACCGGCGCGCCCATAATGACCTGTTCGCCTTCACCAACGCGGGAGGCGAGGACCCCGATGCGTGAACCCACCCGCCGCCACCTCGCCAGCACCGCACACCACCCAGCCGACCAACCGGACCGCCTCCAGCAGTCGGTGTGGCTCACCGGCCAGGTCTGCTCCCGCGACCAGCGCCGCCACCGCTACCCACACGCCTCGCTGGCCCACCCCGGCAAGATGCTGCCCTCGATCGCCCGCTACGCGATCGCCACCTACACCGCCCCCGGTGACCTCGTCGTCGATCCGATGGCCGGCATCGGCACCACCACCGTCGAGGCCGTCCACCTCGGACGTGACGCCATCGGCGTCGAGTACGAGCGGCGCTGGGCGCGGCTGGCCGCAGCCAACCTCGAACACGCCGCCGCACAGGGCGCCACCGGCCACGGCCAGATCATCCGCGGCGACGCGCGACGCCTGGCAGAGCTGCTGCCCTACCAGCTGCGCGGTGGCGTTGGCCTGGTGCTCACCTCACCCCCGTACGGCAACTCGACGCACGGCCACGTGCGCGAATACGGCGGCCGAGACGGCCGCGTGGCGAAGGTCAACCACCGGTACGGGGACGACCAGCGCAACCTCGCCCACGCCAGCCACGACCAGCTCGCCGCCGGGTTCAACCGCATCCTCACCGGCTGCGTCCCGCTGCTACGCCCGGGTGGGCACGTCGTGGTCACCGCCCGCCCCTACCGGCGCCAAGGCGTGCTCGTGGACATTCCCGGCATGGTCATCACCGCCGCAGCAGAGGCTGGGCTGCGGCTGGTCGACCGGTGCCCGGCGCTGATCGCCGCCGTCCGAGACGGCCGCGTCGTGCCCCGCGCCTCGTTCTTCCAGCTGCGCAACGTACGCTCCGCACTCGCCCAGGGTGATCCGCAATGGTTGGCGCAGCACGAGACCGTGCTCGTCTTCCAGATCCACAAGCGGCGGTGACGCAACACCATGACCGCCGATCCAGAAATCCCGGAGCCGTTCGAGGTCGAGTTCGACATCACCGTGGTCGGCGGTGAACAAGGACGCCGACTGGCGGCCCTGCAAGCCGACGCGATCCTCGACGTTCTGACCTGGTTCCACCACCACGCCCAGCCCTCCGGCCGGCCACCAACGGCCGAGGCCGCCGGCAGCAGCCAGCCGGCGGCCGACGGCGGCGCTTGATCACTCCACCCAACTGTGGATGGATCGAATCAACGGCGCCCCACGGCCAGTCACAGCACCGATCCGCCCGGACACCTGCCGGGTGCACCCCCTGGGGCGCCGGCCACACCATCCGGAAGGGACACGAACGACATGTATGTGACCATCACCCGCGGCCCGTATCATCCGACCACAGTATACGGACCCATCGACGACAGGCACCCGCCCGCCGCGGTCGGTCCCGCCCAGAGCGCCATCACCGTGCCGCTGCACGCCGCCGGTGCGGTCACCGACATCAGCTCCGTGCTGCCACGCATCAGCCGCATCAGCCGCCGCACCGCCGCCGCCATCGCTCATGCCGAGCCGGCACCCGAGACCGCTGGTCCCGTGGCGCTGCTGCTCGTGGACGCCACCACCCGGCTCGTGATCGCCATCGGCCCCTTCGCCACCACCACGCTGAGCCACACCTGGCGGCGGCAGCGCACCGACCTAACCGCAGGCATCAGCTGCGTCCCCCTCGCCCTGGACCACCCCACCGGCCAGAACCCTGTGAGGTGACCGATGAGCACCACCGCCGCGGCTCACGTCGGAGGGCACCGGCGCAAACAGGCCGCATCGCCCGGCCCAACGGCTCGCGCCACGACCCCGAACGAGCTGCTGCGCACCTACCAGCGATGCGCAGCCTGCGCACGTGCACGCCCGCGGGGCGCGGACCACACCGAGTCGACCAAGCGCCTTGACACAGGTGAACACCTATCTGGTCAGCAGAGCCACCCGCACCCGCCGACCCGGCAGCTGCTCGCCGCGCTGGCTGACCTTTTCGGCAGCCGCGTCTTCCCGCGGTACGCCACCGCGAGCCCCAACCACGGGCAGGTCGACACCTGCAACGCCGGCAATCAGCTTCCCGCCGACCTCGCGAGCCTGCCCCTCGGGCTGCTGCAGCACCTGCTGGACGCCTTCCGGCTGGAGATCCACCTCCAGCCGCACCAGCGCCACGCCCGAATCCACATCACCATCAGCGCCCTCACGGCGACCCTCACCGTCCACCACCTCACCGGTCCCGAGGCCGACCACCTCGCCCACGCCCAATACGTAGCGATCATGGAGGTGCTGCAATGGCTGCACGACCACCCCGCCCGCTAGCCACCGCAGCCGGGCCAGGCGGGGCCGGCCCGGCCTCGCCCTGGGCGACCCTCTCACGCCTGTCTGGGCTGGACACCGTACCCGTCGCCGGGCTGCTACGGGTCTCCCAGGAACAACTACAAGACGTACGCGGCAGCCTCATCCGACAGGTCGACAAAATCAACCACGCCCTGCCGCACGGCTGGTCCGTGGCCCGCTGGTACCTCGATGTCGAATCCGGCCGGCTCGACCTCGACGAACGCGGCCACGGCGCCGGCCACCTCACCGTCACGCTGCCCGTCGAGCGGGCCGGTGGCCTGGCCGACCTGCTCACCGACGCCGCCCGCCGGGACTGCCCCTTCACCGCGGTGGTCGCCGAAGGCAACGCCCGCGTGGCCCGCTACACCCACTACGGCACCAAGGTCGAACACGACCTCGCACGGCACGGCATCGAACTGTTCATGGTCGAAGAGGGCATCAACCTCGAAGGAGGCAAAGCCACCAAGGTACTCATGCGCCGGGTCAACCAGGCCATCTCAGAATGGCACGCCCTCAACGTCCTCGAACTCGCCTGGGACGGCATGCGCGTGCACACCACCGAGGGCTACAACACCGGCCGCGCACCCTACGGCTACCACCCAGTCGCCGAACCCCACCCCGCCCCGGCCCGCCGCGCCCGCGGCCTAACCAGATCCCGGCTCGACATCGACCCCGTCCGAGGCCCCGTCGTCACCCTCATCTACCACTGGCGAGTCGAGCAGCGGCTCACCTACCACCAGATCGCCGCCCGACTCAACGCCGACCCCGACCAGTACCCGCCGCCGATACCGCTGCGTCCCGAAACCGCCATCGGCCAATGGACCTGGTCCAACATCCGACAACTCCTCGCAAACCCGAAGTACACCGGATACATGGTGTGGAACCGCACCACCACCCGAACCGGCCCAACCGTCCGGCGCAAGAAATCCCACCGCCCCAACCCGACCGACCAATGGGTGTGGTCGCCAAAACCCACCCACCCGCCGCTCGTGCCCCTGAACATGTGGCGACAAGCCCAAGACATCGGCCGAGAAACCCAAGGATCACGCTCCGAGGCCATCACCAACACCCACCCCGCCACAACCCGCACCTACCTGCTGCGCGGACTGATCCGCTGCGGCATCTGCGGACACCGCATGCAAGGCGCCAAGCGCTACAGCGGCCGCATCTACTACCGCTGCACCGGCCCCCGCAACAGCGCCGGCGAACCCACCCGCCCCGACCACCCCGGCAGCCTCTACATCCGCGAAGACATCCTCCTACCCGCCCTCACCGAGCTGATCGCCACCCGGGTCTTCGGACCCCACCGGCACGCACACCTCGCCAACCAGCACCGTGCCATCCCGCGTCAGAAAGCCGCCGAGCACCAGCGCGCCATCCACGCCGCGCGCCGCCGCCTCGACGACATCGCCGCACGCCAGCACAACCTCATCGCCGAACTCGAGCAAGCCCCCGCCGACGCCGCCGACTGGCGAGCCAGCATCCGGCAGCGTCACCAGCAACTCACCCAACAACGCACCGAGGCCGAGGCCAAGCTCGCCGAGCTGACCGCCACCCAGCCGATCATCGACGAAGGCGACCCAGCACTGCTCGAGGCCATGCCCCAGGCCGTGGTCGACCTCGCCCGCGTCCCACCAGCCCTCCTACGACAACTGTTCGATACCCTCCAGCTCGCGATCCGGCTCGACAACCCCCGCCGGGCACACATCACCCTCACCCTCACCCTCACCACCCCGGAGGCCGCCACCGAGATCATCGCCGGCACAAGCACGACCGACGGCTACCCTGGCAGCATCAGCAGCTCATCATCCGGGGACGCGAAATGCGATCTTGCGACCACCACATCACCGGTCAATCGTGGCCATGTTTTGCTATCCCGGATCAGGGCCACCAGCGTCCAAGATCTATTTACTGAGGAGACGGATTTACGTCCATGGGCGGTGAAGAACTCCGCGTTTGTCCGGCTGGCATCGACGCCGTACGAGTCCTGGTCCGGCCACACGTGGCCGGCCCCGGTCAGCCGGTACTCCACCACCTCGCTGCCGTCGGCGCAGGTGGCGGTGGTTCGGGTGACCCGGTCGTCCTCATCCACTGTGAGTGGTTCGTCCAGAGGGCAGCCGAGCCGGTCGCACCAGATCTCGATTCCGGCGGCGATCTCCGGGGTGGCGTCGGCGGCCAGCGCGACGATGCCGAGCACCGAGACCGGTTCCGCCGGCTCGATCGCGTCCGGCGGGTCGAACAGGTAGCCGCCGACCGGGGCGACCGCCGCGAACACGTCCGCGGCCTCGGCCGCCAGCCGGTAGGTCATCGCGGCGCCGTTCGAGTGCCCGGTCGCGTAGACCTGCCCGGGCGCCACTCTCCACTCCACCACCAGGTGCGCGACCAGAGCCCGGAGGAAGTCCACGTCGACCGGGTCGCCGCCCAGCTCCACCCCGATCCCGTGCTCGCCCTCCCGCACCGGCCGCCAGAACCGGCGCTCACCCTCCGGGTAGGCCACCAGCACCCCGTAATGCTGCGCGAACGACTCCATCCGGCTGGCCGAGCGGATCTTCCGGGAGGTGCCGCGGCCGGGGTGCAGCACCAGCACCAGCGGCACCGGCTCGCCCGGCTGGTAGCTGTCCGGCACGTCCAGCAGGTACGCGCGCCGCTGACCACCGGACTCGAGCGTCAGCTCGTGCAGGCCCGAGGCGGGCCGGTCCGCGGGTGGCTCCGGGTCCTCCCCGGCGCCGCCGCAGCCCGCCACCAGCATCGACAGCATCACCGCCACGGACAGTGCGGCCCGGCCCCCGTACTCCATGGTCATCCCTCCCGGTCTAGGGACGCCCGAACGGCCGGGCCGGGTTGTCAGGTCACCGGGACGCTCAGAAGTCCACCGGCTGCGGCTCGCCGCGGCGCTGGGCCTGCGACGGGGGCGGGTCGTACTCGCGGACCACCTCGTACCGGGTGTTGCGCTCCACCGGGCGGAACCCGGCGTCCTGGATCAGCTTGAGCAGGTCCTCACGGTGCATCGTGGACGGTGTGCCGTACGAGTCCGCGTCGTGCGTGATCTTGTACTCGGCGACCGAGCCGTCCAGGTCGTCCACGCCGAAGTTGAGCGACAGCTGCGCCACCGACAGCCCGTGCATCACCCAGAAGCACTTGACGTGCGGGACGTTGTCGAGCAGCAGCCGGGAGACCGCGAACGTCTTCAGGGACTCCGCCGGGGAGGCCATGGTGGTGCGGGCCTGCAGCCGGTTGCGGACCACCCCGTCCGCCGAGTCGTGGAAGTCGTGCTGGTAGCGCAGCGGGATGAACACCACGAACCCGCCGGTCTCGTCCTGCAGCTCGCGCAGCCGCAGCACGTGGTCCACCCGGTGCCGGGGCTCCTCCACGTGCCCGTACAGCATGGTGGCCGGAGTCCGCATCCCCTTGCCGTGGGCGAGCCGGTGGATCCGCGACCAGTCTTCCCAGTGGGTGTCGTGGTCGACGATGTGCTGGCGGACCTCCCAGTCGAAGATCTCCGCGCCGCCACCGGTCAGCGACTCCAGCCCGGCGTCGATCAGCTCGTCCAGGATCTCGTCCGCGCCGAGCCCGGAGATCTTCTCGAACCAGTGGATCTCGGTGGCGGTGAACGCCTTCAAGCTCACCTCGGGCAGCGCCGCCTTCAGCTCCCGCAGCACCCGCGGGTAGTACTTCCAGGGCAGGGTGGGGTGCAGCCCGTTCACGATGTGCAGCTCGGTGAGCTGCTCGTCGCGCATCTCGGCGGCCTTGGCGACCGCCTCCTCCACCCGCATTGTGTAGGCGGCCCGCTCGCCCGGCTTGCGCTGGAAGGAGCAGTACGCGCAGGCTGCGCTGCACACGTTTGTCAGGTTCAGGTGCCGGTTGACGTTGAACATCACCCGATCCCGGTTCCGCCCGGTGCGGACGTGGTGGGCCAGCCGCCCCAGCCAGGCCAGGTCATCGCTGCGATAGAGGTCGATGCCGTCCGGGCCGGTCAGCCGCTGCCCCGCGTAGACCTTCTCCGCCAGCTCCCGCTTGCGGGCCTCGGCCAGCCCCGACTCGCGTACCGCTTCCCGCGTCTGTGCCATGACCGCAGCCTACCGACCGGGCGGCGGCCGCACATCTCATCCTATTTGAGTGTGATTTGATCTGGTAAGTCCGCGCGATCCACAGAGTATCCACAGCCGCCGGGCATCGACACGAGCGCCCTCGATGAGGTAGATAGGGAGAGACCGTGCCTACCCCTGGCGCGGCGGCTACCGGGACGGGGCGGTGACCATGGCCACACCGGGGCGCGCGATGCGCCTGATCCCGCGCACCACGCTTTCCATGGTGCTGGGTGTGGCGCTGGCGGCCACCTTCGCGGCGCCCGGCTACGCCCAGCCGAGCGACGTTCCGGACGCGGGCGACCGGCCGGTCCCGGCCGGCGACCTGCCGCTGCCGGACGGGTCGTTCGCCCAGCCACCGGACCCGTCGCAGGCCGTCACCGGCCCACTCGCGGCCGAGGTCGCCGAGCTCGAGATCGAGGTCCAGAAGCTGACCGCCGAGCTGCAGACCATCGAGCCCGAGCTCGGCCCGGCCGAGGCCCAGCTGAGCCAGACCGACCAGCAGTGGCGCACCGCCAGCCAGGAGCTCGAAGACGCCAAGCGCGTGCTCGACGACCTGGTCAGCGACTCCTACCGGGGGGCGGCCGCGCTCCCGCCGGACCTGTTCATCCCGGAGCTGCGCGGCCTGTCCGCCCACGCGCCGGTGCCGGTCGAGGCCCCACTCGGGGCGGGCGCCGCCGCCCGCCGGCTGCTCGACGCCCGGGCCGCCGAGCAGGAGGCCTCCAATCTGTTCGAGACCGCGCTGGGCACCGAGCAGGAGCTCTCGAAGCGGCGGGCCACGATCGAGGCGGAGCTGGCCCGGCTGGAACCCCGGCTGCAGCGGCTCCGGGACCGCAACGCCGCCCTGCTGGCCGAGCAGGAGCGGGCGCGCGAGGCGGCCGCGCAGGAGCAGGACTTCCCGATAACCGAGCCGGTCGCCGGGTTCCGGGCCAGCGGTGCCGCGGTCCGGGCGGTGGAGTTCGCGCTGGGCGAGCTCGGCAAGCCGTACGAGTGGGGTGCGGAGGGCCCGGACCGCTACGACTGCAGCGGGCTGATGTGGGCGGCGTACCGGTCGGTGGGTCAGTCCCTGCCACGAGTCGCCGCCGACCAGTACTGGGGCACCCGGACCCGGCTGGTGGCGACCGGCGCGACCATGGGCCGGCAGGGGCTGCTCCCCGGTGACCTGGTCTTCTTCGCCTCCGGGCCGAGCTGGCAGTCGATCCACCACGTGGGCATGTATGTCGGGAACGGCTACATGGTGCACGCGCCGAACCGGAACGAGGTCGTGAAGGTCTCGCCGGTGTCCCAGTTCTTCGCCGCCACCCGGGTGGTGCCGGCGGTGCCGGCGCCGGGCGGCGACCCGGGCCCGAACCCGGGTGCCGGTTCCGGTTCCGGTTCTGGTCCCGGGTCTGGTTCCGATTCCGGCTCGGGTTCCGGCCAGGACCCGGCGCCGACGCCAGGCCCCAGCCCGACCGGCGGCGGCGTCCGGCCGCCCGACCCGGACCCGACCGACCCCGGCCCGGGCACCACGACCAGCCCACCAACCACCCCGCCACCGGTCACCAGCCCACCGCCCGACCCCGAGCCGGAGACGACCACTGTGCCGTCATTGATCGGGCTGAGTCAAAGTGAGGTTGTCGCCGCGATCGAGGCGGCACAGCTGGAACCGGATCCGAGTCCCGAACGGGTGGTCGACAGCACGTGCGCTCCGGACACCGTCATCGCCCAGGACCCGCCCGCCGATGCGGTGGTGGAGGTCGGCACCACCGTGACCTACTCGCTGTGTGAGGCGCCGGGGGAGGGGCCGGCCGAGACGCCGACTCCGACTGATACCGGCGGCGCTGCCAGTCCCAGTCCCACGCCAAGCTAAGGGGCGCGTGCCGCGAGTGCTAATCCGAACTAGCAGCCGGAGGCTGGGACGGCCGCTGTGCCGGAGGCTGGCCGGATGGTGCCGCTGACCTCGGCCAGCGTGAGCCGGCCGCCGCCGACCGCCGGAGCGGTCGCGCCGATCGTCACCGAATCACCGTCGAGCAGGAAGGTCCGCTCGGTGCCGTCGGCGAGCCGGACCGGCTCGGCGCCGCCCCAGGTCAGCTCCAGGAACGAGCCCACCTGGCCGCGCTGCGCCCCGGAGACCGTGCCGGAGGCGTAGAGATCGCCGGTACGCAGGGCGGCCCCGTTCCCGGTCAGGTGGGCCAGCTGCTGGGCGGGCGTCCAGTACATGCCGGCGAACGGCGGGGCGCTGACCTGGGTCCCGTTCCAGTGCACGGTCAGCGCCAGGTCCAGCCCCCGGTGCTCCGGTTCCCGCAGGTACTCCAGCACCGGCGGGTCCTGCGCGGGCAGCGGCCGCCAGGCACCGGCCAGCGCCGCCAGCGGGGTGATCCAGGCACCGACCGAGGTGGCGAACGACTTGCCCAGGAACGGCCCGAGCGGCTGGTACTCCCAGGCCTGCAGGTCCCGAGCGGACCAGTCGTTGACCAGCACCACCCCGAACACGTGCTCGGCGAACCGGTCCACGCCGACCGGGGTGCCGGGCCGGCTCGGCACCCCGACCACGAACCCGACCTCCGCCTCGATGTCCAGCCGGGTCGACGGCCCGTACACCGGGGTCTCCGACCCGCCCGGCCGGCGCTGCCCGCACGGGCGGACCACCGGGGTCCCGGAGACCACCACCGTGCCGGCCCGCCCGTGGTAGCCGACCGGCAGGTGCTTCCAGTTCGGCAGCAGCGGCGGCCGGCCGGGCCGGAAGATCTGCCCCACGTTGCGGGCGTGCTGCTCGGAGGAGTAGAAGTCCACATAGTCCGCTACGGTGAACGGAAGCACCGGGTCCCCGAGCGGGTGCAGCATCGGCTGTACGCGCGGCTCGGCACCCGGGTCGGTCAGCAGCTCGGTCAGCCGTTCCCGGGTCGCCTGCCACACCGCCGGCCCGGCCGCCAGGAACCGGTCAAGGCTCGTGCCGCCCCGGAAGGCGCCGCCGGCCTCGACCAGCCCGGCGGACTCCGCGGCCGCCAGGTCCAGCGCCCGGTCTCCGATCCGCACCGCCGGCCGCGGCTGCCCGCCCACCCGGACCACCCCGTACGGGAGGTGCGCGACGCCGAAACCCGACTCGTCCTCAGCGCCCGGCACCCAGCTCATGGCTGGTCCGGCCCGGCCGGCGGCTCCAGCAGACCGAACCCGGCCAGGTCCGCCAGCGGCTCGTCGACGCTGCACGAGCCGAACCCGATCCACAACGGACGGCGCTCGGCCAGCCCGGTGCGGACCGTCTCGACCACCGGTAGCGGGTCGGTGGCGCCGAGCAGTTCCGCGACGTCGGCCACCTCGGCGCCGTCGACGGCGACCAGGCAGCCGGCCAGCACGTTCAGGAACCCGTGGTGGGTGAACCCGGTCTCCGGGTCGGTGTGGCGCAGCGCGTGGTGCAGCCCGGCGGTCAGCTTGAACGGCAGGTCCCGGTCCCGGCAGGCGCAGATCACTGCGGCCAGCTCGACCGGGGTCGGGAACAGCTCGGCGGCCAGCCCACCGGTGCGGAACTTCGGGGCCACCCGGGCGCCGGCGGCCCGCTCGGTGGCGAGCGTGTCCAGCGCGTCCAGCAGCCCCCAGGTCAGCGGCAGCTCCGCGTACACGTCGAGCTCCGGGCCGACCCCCGCCTCGGCCAGCAGCGCCCGCAGACCCGGCTGCGGGTCCTCGCCGCGCTTGGCCACCGCCACCTCGAACTGCGCCAACTGCCCCGCGACGGGCGCCGCCGCCAGCGCGCCGGGCATCCCGGACAGGCCGGTGTCGCCGATCACCCCGATCCGCGGCAGCTCCGGCCGGTCCAGCCCGGCCAGCGCCGAGGCGGGCAGCAGCAGCGGCCCGACCAGGTCCGCGTACCAGGCGTTCCGGTGGCCGGCATGCGCCGCCAGCGCCTCCGGGATCGGCGCGTTGCCCGGCGGGAAGACGGCGGCATCGTCGACCAGCCGCTCCAGGAGCGGGGGCACAGCTCTGTCGGTTGACACGGCTCCTCAACCTATAAGACGCTACTGGTAGCAGACAAGCTCGCTCGTTAACGGATGAGACGCGTATAACGGGGTAAAAGGGGGCGACGGCGATGCCGTACTACCGGAGCGTGGGGTCAGTTCCGCCGAAGCGCCACACGCAGTTCCGCCAGCCCGACGGCAGCCTGTACGCGGAGGAGCTGATGGGCCAGGAGGGCTTCTCGTCCGACTCGTCGCTGCTCTACCACCGGCACCTGCCAACCGCGATCGTCGCCGCCGAGGCGTACCAGCCGACCGCCTGGTCCCGCAGCCCGAACCAGCCGCTCAAGCCACGCCACCTGCGCACCCACAAGCTGGACGCGGGCGGGGACGCGGTGCGCGACCGCGCCCACCTGCTCGCCAACGACGACTGCCGGATCTCGTACGTGGTGGCCGACCGCCCGTCCCCGCTCTACCGCAACGCGATCGGGGACGAGTGCCTCTACCTTGAGGAGGGCACGGCCCGGCTGGAGTCCACGTTCGGGGTGCTGGAGCTGACCGCCGGTGACTACGTGATCGTCCCGACCTCGGTAATCTTCCGGGTGGTGCCGACCGGCGGGCCGGCCCGGCTGCTGGTTATCGAGGCGACCGGCCACATCGGACCACCGAAGCGCTACCTGTCGGTGCGCGGCCAGTTCCTGGAGCACTCACCCTACTGCGAGCGGGACCAGCGCGGCCCGGAGGAGCCGCTGCTGGAGGACGGTACGGAGGTCGAGGTCTACGTGCAGCACCGGGTCCGGGGCGGGGTCGCCTGGACCCGGCACGTGTTCGCGCACCACCCGTTCGACGTGGTGGGGTGGGACGGCTGCCTCTACCCGTGGGCGTTCTCGATCCACGACTTCGAGCCGATCACCGGCCGGATCCACCAGCCACCGCCGGCCCACCAGACCTTCCAGGGCCCGAACTTCGTGATCTGCTCCTTCGTCCCCCGCAAGGTGGACTACCATCCACTGTCGATCCCGGTGCCCTACAACCATCACAACGTGGACTCCGACGAGATGCTGTTCTACACCGGCGGCAACTACGAGGCGCGGCGCGGCTCCGGCATCGAGCAGGGCTCGATCTCGCTCCACCCCGGCGGCTTCACCCACGGCCCCCAGCCCGGAGCTCCCGACCGAGCGATCGGCGTCGACTACTTCGACGAGCTGGCCGTGATGGTCGACACCTTCCGCCCGCTCGACCTGTGCGAGCCCGCCCTCGGCGTCGAGGACGAACAGTACGCCTGGTCCTGGTCCCGCCCCCCACTCGGTTGATCATGGAGTTTGTGGGCGTGTCGCCCGGCGTGTCGTGCCGTAAGTCAGCTGGCCGGTCTGCGGCGGCTGGCGAGGCCCGCCACGATGCCGGCCGCCAGCGCCGCGACCAGCAGCCACGGCGAGTCGACCAGCGCGAACAGCAACAGCAGCACCGGCGCGGCCAGCACCGCCCACACCGCGACAGCCAGCGCCCGCTCGGCCCGCACCAGCTCCGGCAGGTCGGCCCGGTGCTCCTCCGGTAGGCGCTGCCAGGCCACCAGCCCACCGGCCAGGCCGGCACCGGCCAGCAGGGCAGACACCGCCGGCGCGGCCGACCCGGACAGAACCGCGGCGGCCACTAGCAGCGGAGCGACAACCGCGTACCCGGCGCCGTAGCGGACGATCCGGTGCACCTCACCCGGCACCGGAGACTCGGTCCAGCGGTCAGCCGCCGCGCCGGCCCCGCCGCTCCCGGAACCGGAGCCACCCCCGCCCCCGGACCCGGAACCGGCCCCGGAACCGACCGCCTCTGCCCGGCGCAGGTGCGACAGCGCCGCCGCGTACCGGTGCTGCTCCGCGCGCGCCATCCCCAGCGCGGCCGGCGCCGGCTCCGCCACCGCGAGCTGCGGGTCCAGCCCCAGCGCCTCCAGGTACGCGCGGCCGGCGATCTCATCCAGCCCCAGCCGGGAGGCGACCACTCCGAGCACCAGGTGGGAACGCGGCTGGTCGGGCACCAGCCGGACCCCCTCCCAGGCCGCGTCGAGCGCGACCTGGCCGACCCGCACCTCGGCCAGGATCGCCGCCGCGCTGGTGCACGCGTACCCGTCACCCCGCCCGCGGCGCAGGATCTGCTCCGCCTGCCCGGCGGCCTCGTCCACCCGTCCCAGCTCGGCCAGGGTCATCCCCCGGGCGATCATCGCAGGCAGGTCGGTCGGCCAGGCCGCCACCGCCGCGTCGGCGGCCGCCAGCGCCTCCCGGGGCGAGCCACCGGCCAACCGGACCCGGGCAAGCAGGATCAGCGCGGGCACATCCGTCGGCGGTGCCTCGGCCAGCTCGGCCGCCGCCTCTTCATACCGCCCCAGGTCCGCCAGCAGCTCGGCTCGCTGCACGTACGACTCAGGCACGTCGCCGAGCCTAACCCGTGCCGGCCAGCGGGTGGACCAGCGCCACCGCCAGCCCGGCTAGACCCTCACCCCGCCCGGTCAGCCCGAGCCCGTCGGTGGTGGTGCCGGCGACCGTCACCGGCGCGCCGACCGCGTACGAGAGCACCCGCTGCGCCTCGTCGCGGCGCGACCCGATCCGGGGCGCCACCCCGACCACCTGGATCGAGACGTTCCCGACCTCGAAGCCGGCCGCCCGCACCAGCCGGGCGGTCTCGGCCAGCAGCTCGGCACCGGAGGCGCCGGCCCACTCCGGCCGGTCGGTGCCGAAGGTCGCGCCGAGGTCGCCGAGCCCGGCCGCGGACAGCAGCGCGTCGCAGGCGGCGTGGGCCGCCACGTCCCCGTCGGAGTGTCCAGCCAGCCCGACCTCGCCCGGCCACTGCAGCCCGGCCACCCAGCAGGGCCGGCCGGGCGCGTACGCGTGGACGTCCGTCCCGATACCCACTCGCGGCACCACCATGGGTGGGATCATGACGGATCGGGTGGCTCGCCGCGCAGCAGGGCCTCGGCGACCAGCAGGTCGTGCCGGGTAGTGATCTTCATCGCGTACGCGGAGCCGGGGATGGTCTGCACCGGATGGCCGAGCCGGGCGGCCAGTCCGGCGTCGTCGGTCACCGCCGGCGCCACCGGGTCGGCAGCGGCGTGCGCGGCGGCCAGCACCTCCCGGCGGAAGCCCTGCGGGGTCTGCACGGCTCGCAACCGGGACCGGTCCGGGGTGGCGACGACCTGGCCGGCCGGGTCGACCTGGCTGATCGTGTCGGCCACCGGGAGCACCGGGATGACCGCCACCGCACCGGCACCAGGAGGGCTCCCGGAGCCCCGGACCGCCGCCGCGACGTCCTCCACCAGCCGGCCCGGTGCCAGCGCCCGGGCCGCGTCGTGGACGAGCACGATCTCGAACTCGGGCGGGACCGCCGCCAGCCCGGCCGCCACCGACTGCTGCCGGTTAGCGCCGCCGGGGATGACGACCAGCCGGTCGCGCCATCCGACCTCGCCGAGCGTGTCCGCCAGCGCCTGCTGGACCTGCGACTCGTAGCCGGGGGGCGCGACCACCACCACGCACCCGACCGACGCAGCGCTGAGGACCCGGCGGACGGCGTGGGTCACCACGGGTTGGTCCAGCAGCAGCCGCAGCGCCTTGGGCACCCCACCGCCCAGGCGCATGCCCGCTCCGCCGGCGGCCACCACAACCGCGACGTCGCCCACGTCATCACCCACGCCGACCGTCCAGCGTGGTCACCTCGATGCGATGTGGGGACAGGGCGACCGGAACGCTATGCCTCGGTGAGCACCTTGTCGAGGAGCATCTCGGCCTCGTCCTTGCTGCTCTGCTCACAGAGGGCGACCTCACCGACGAGGATGTCGCGGGCCTTCGAGAGCATGCGCTTCTCGCCCGCGGACAGGCCCCGTTCCCGCTCCCGGCGCCAGAGATCCCGCACCACCTCGGCCACCTTCATCGGGTTGCCGGAGGCCAGCTTCTCCAGGTTTGCCTTGTAGCGCCGCGACCAGTTGGTCGGCTCCTCGGTATGCGGGGCCCGCAGCACATCGAAGACCTTCGTCAGACCTTCCTCGCCAACGACCTCGCGCACGCCGACGATCTCGGCGTTCTCTGCGGGAACCCGCACCGTCAGGTCACCCTGAGCGACCCTCAGGACGAGATACAGCTTCTCCTCGCCCTTGACGACCCGGGTCTCGATTGCCTCGATGAGTGCGGCCCCGTGGTGGGGGTAGACAACGGTCTCGCCGACACTGAAAACCATAGGTTCGAAACCCCTTTCGCTGTGTCAAGGGTAACACGTGCGATCGGGCCCGCTCCACCCGAGGCAGGCCTGTTATCGCAGCTCAGCGGCGCGTTCACCGGGCGTGACCGAAGGTGCACCAGGTCAATCATCTACAAGCCACCTTTATCATACTATATCGGATAAGGGCTTCAGACTTCCTCGCCTGGACCGTGTCCCCGGTCCGGCCAGGTATGGCGCTCCGGCTCCGGATGCGCGACAGTAGGAGAGGCGGACCGATCCCGGTGCCGAGGAGCTCGAAACGATGGGCACACACCACGGTGGGAATGATGGCAACGTGCCGCCGGATGGCGACCGTTCGCCGGACCCCGACCTGCCTGAGCTGCCCGAGCTGCCGCCGGAGTGGGGCGAGGTCGCGGTCCCCGACGACCCGTCCGAGCTGGCCGCCGAGGCGGAGCAGATCCGGGAGGAGCTGATCCGCGAGGACCAGGCGGGCCGGACCGGCGGGGGCGGCGGGGCGGCGGCCGGAACCGGCGCGGTCGAAGGTGCGCCGTCGATCGGAGTCCCGCTGCTGATCATGTCGGTGGCGGTGCTGATCACCCTGGTCAGCCTGTTCGCGATGGCGTGGTCCGGGACCGGCTCGCTTCCGGACCAGAGCAACCCCGGCTCCGGCGACGGTCCCGCCGAGCTGCCGCCGATGACGCTCGTCGACGCCGCCGGCCGGCAGGTGGCGCTGACCGCCCAGACCCCCGTCGTGATCATGCTGGTGGAGGAGTGCGAGTGCGGCGGGCTGGTCTCCGCCACCGTGGGCGCGGCCCCGCCGGGGGTCAGGGTGGCGATGGTCGGGCATGCTCCGCCGGCGGAGCCGGTCGGCCAGGCCCTCGGCGACCAGGCGCCGCTGCGGCTCGGCGACCCGGCCGGCCTGGTGCGGGCCGAGCTCCGGCTGGATCCGCCCACCGACACGGCCACCGTGGTGCTGGTCGACCGGGACCAGCGGATCACCCTCACCCAGGAGTCCGCCACCTCGGTCGCGCAGTACCAGGGCGACCTGACCGACCTCGGCAGCTAGCCGGACCCGCTCGCAGGTCACACCGCCGAGAGGACCACGGCGTAGAGGGTCAGGCCGGGGCCGAACGCCATCGCCACCACCCGCTGCCGGCCGAGCCGGCGCAGCTCGTCGACGATCAGCAGGACGGTCGGGGACGAGCAGTTGCCGTGCGCGGACAGCACCCCCCGGGAGACCGCGAGCGCCGGGTCCGGCAGCGCCAGCTCCCGCTGCACCACGTCCAGGATGTGCGGTCCGCCCGGGTGGACCGCCCAGCCGTCCACCTCCGCCGGGTCCAGCCCGGCGCCGGCCAGCAGGTCGGCCACGAACCCGGCCACGTGGTCGGCGAGCACGTCCGGCACCCGCGGCGACAGACCCATCCGAAACCCGAGGTCGGTGACGTCCCAGGTCATGTGGTCGGCGGTGGACGGGTCGGTCAGCGAGCCCACCCGGAGCACCCGGTAGCCGGCCGCCGCGCCAGGAGTGACCACCACCGCCGCCGCCGCGTCCGAGAACAGCGCGTGCGCCACCATCTGGCCGGTCTCCACGGTCGGTGCCTGCAGGTGCAGGCTGGCCAGCTCGGCGCACAGCAGCACCGCCGGCCGCTGGTGCACGGTGACGTAGTTCGCCGCCGAGGCCAGCCCGGGCAGCGCCGCGTAGCACCCCATGTGCCCGACGAACAGCCGCTGGCAGTCGGCGGCCAGCCCGAGGTCCCGGGCCAGCAGGATGTCCAGACCGGGCGTGACATAGCCGGTGCAGGAGCACACCACCAGCAGCCCCACCTGGTCCGGTCCCACCCCGGCGCCGGCCAGCGCCCCGCCGACCGCCTCCTTGCCGAGCGGCATCGCCTCGGTCAGGTACCGCTGCATCCGCCGCGCGGTCGGCCAACCGGACACGTCCTCCAGCAACGGGCTGACCGCGGCGTGCCGGGTCACCACCCCGGCGTTCGCGAAGATCCGCTGCGCCAGCACCTGGCCGGCGCCGGCGTAGTGGTCACGGAAGAAGCCGGACCACAGCTCCTCCTGCCGCACCGCCGGCGGCACCGCCATCCCGAACCCCGAGATCACCGCACCAGTTGTCATGGCAGTCCTGCTTTGCAGCGACCTACCCGGGCAGCAAGTGCCGCACCCGCTGGCACAAACCGGCCCGCCACCCGGCCCACAACGATGGTTATCATCGACTCTCACCACCGGGGCGCGACCCCGTCGTGGTCCGGATCGTCACCGAGCGCCGCCACCCCCAGCCAGTCCGCGCATACGTCCGATGTGGCCGGTTGCAGCGACCCGCACCGGGCGTCCCGGAACAGCCGTTCCAGCGGGTGTCCCCGGCGGGAGGCGGAGGTGCCCGCAGCCTCCAGCATGGACGCCGCCACCTCCCCGGCGGTCGTGCCGGCCAGCAGCTTCGCCCGCCACACCCACCGGTTCGTCTCCGCCTCGCCCGGTGCGGTGTCCACCCGCCGGGCCGCCTCGGCCACCACCAGCCGGGCCGCCTCCACCGCGGCGTCCGCCCGGCCGATCCGCGCCCGCACCGCCGGCAGGTGCCCGAGCCCCCGCTGGCCGACGTGCGCGACCGCCGCGTCGACCGCCGCCCGGGCCACTCCGACGTAGACGGCGGCGTAGCTGGCGACCAGCCAGTGCGGCATCAGCTGCGCCACCACCAGCGCCAGCCCCTCGACGCCGCCGAGCAGCGCCTCGGCCGGGACGGTCACGTCCAGGTGCAGGTCGTCGGAGCGGGTCGCCCGCATCCCCAACGAGTCCCAGGTCTGCTCCACCCGCAACCCGTCCGCGCCGGCCGGCACCAGGAACTGTGACACCACCGCACCGTCGGCAGCGGAGCGGGCGGCGACCAGGTACCCGTCGGCGTTCCCGGCACCGGACACGAACGTCTTGGAACCCCGGATCCGGAACCCGTCCGGCACCCGCTCGTACGACGTCGCCAGCTGGGAGAGCCGGGAGCCGACCCCGCGTTCGCTCATCGCCACCGCGTACCACACCCCGTCGGCGGCGGCCCGCAGCAGTGTGTCCCGGGCGGCCAGCGCTTCGGCCGGCACGCCCAGCGCGCTGGCCAGTGCGGAATCCACAGCGGACATCGCGCCGGTCACCGAGGCGTGCATGTTGAACACCAGCGCGGTGGCGCCACTGCCCCGGGCCAGCTGGTAGGCGACCGCGGCGTAGTCGGCGAAGCCCGCCCCGGCACCGCCGAGCCGGGCCGGGACCAGCACCCCGAACAGCCCGGCCGCGCGCAGGTCGGCGAAGTCGTCGACCGGGAAGCTGCCGGCCGCGTCGTGCCCGGCGGCCCGGGCCGCGAACCGCGGCGCCAGCCGGGCCGCGGTCGCATCCAGCGAGCCCACCGGCCGGTCCAGCGAGGTCGCCGGGGCGGTGTCAGTCGTCATTGCGAACCCCCCAGGCCTGGTAGAGCACGGCGGTCGACCGCACCGGCACGATCGGCACGCCACCGCGCCGAGTCGCCAGCCAGCGCAGCATCGGCAGCGCCGCCGGGCGGATCCCGCGTATCCGCAGCGCCACCCCGTGGCTCGCGCACTCGGCCACGAGCCGGGCCGGCGGCACGAACAGCGCCGGGTCGTGGATGCCGACCGGCGCACCCCCCGGAACCCGTTCCCCGACCGTCACCGCCACGAACCGGGCGGTCCGGGTGGCGTTGAGCGTGTCCGCCACCAGCACCCCGCCCGGCCGCAGCACCCGGCACACCTCCCGGGCCACCGCCGGCAGGTCCGGCACGTGCTCGAACAGCTCACCGGCGCTGACCACGTCGGCGCACCGGTCGGGCAGCGGCAGCGCGGTCGCGTCGCCGCACACCACCCGTACGCCGTGGCTGGCCGCCTGCACCAGCGCCGAGGTGGCCAGGTCGACGCCGACATGCCGGTAGCCCTTGCCGGCCACGTGCGGTGCCAGCAGCCCGGCGCCGCAGCCCACGTCCACCAGCACCGCGTCGGCCCGCCGGGCCGGCGGGACCAGGGTGGCCCGGGCGGCCGCCAGCCAGTGCAGCATGGCGAACGCCCCACCCGGCCGCCACCACTCGTCGGCCAGGTCGTCGTACTGCCGGACGTCGTTGCGGGGACGTACGGGCGTGGGCATGATCTGAGCGTGGCACGAGTCCAGGCGAACGGCCAACCTGCCGGGGTGACCATCACACTGCTCCGGTCCGCCCACCCGGAGCCGGCGCTGGCGGTGACCGCGGTGGCCGGGCTGCTGGCGTTCGCGGCCGGGCACCCACCCGGCTCGGCCGCCCTGGTCACCGCCACCGTCGCGGCCAGCCAGCTGGCGGTCGGCTGGACCAACGACGCGGTCGACGCGCCCCGGGACGCGGCGGTCGGGCGGGCCGGCAAGCCGGTCGCCGCCGGCGTGATCTCCCGCCGCACGGTCGCGCTCGCCGCCGGGTCGGCGGCGGTGGCGAGCATCCTGCTAGCCCTCACCTTTCCGCCGCCGGCGGCCGCGGTCGCGGTGGCCGGCCTGGCCAGCGGGCTGGCCTACGACTGGCCGCTGAAGCTCACCGCGCTGTCGGTGCTGCCGTACGCGGTGTCGTTCGCGGCCCTGCCGGCGTTCGTGGTGCTGGCGGTGCCGGCCACCCCCCCGCTGTGGCTGGTGGCCGCCGGTGGGCTGCTGGGCGCCGGCGCGCACTTCGCGAACGTACTGCCGGACCTGGCCGACGACGCCGCCAGCGGGGTACGCGGCCTGCCGCACCGGCTCGGCGGCACCGGTTCGGCGGTGGCCGCGACCGGGCTGCTGCTGGCCGCTACCGCAGTGCTGGTGGTGGGCCCGGCCGGCCCACCGGCCGGGCTCGGACTGGCGGCGCTGCTGGTCGCGGTGGTGGCGGTGCCGGCCGGCTGGTACGCGGGGCGGCGCGCGAGTTCGGCCGGACGCCGCCCGACCGCGCTGTTCCGGACCTTCCAGGCGGTTGCCCTGTGCAACGTGGCGCTGCTGGTGCTGGCCGGGCGCTCGCTGTGACGGCGATCCGGGGTCCGCTACGCTAAGGCGCGTACGTGACCGGGCAGGAGGTGGGACGTGACCCGCAGGGTGCTGGTGGCCGCAACGATCGGGTTGCTACTGGGGTTGGCGCTGGCCGGGTGCGGCGCCGGTTCGGACGCGGCAACCTCCGCCACCCGCGGGTCCATCCCCGGTGTGGACGCGGACGACCTGGGGGTCGCGATCCGCAACGCCCGGGTGCCGTTCGCCCCGGAGGGCTACGCCGCCGGCGCGGACGCGCGGGTCGAGCTGTCGGTCATCAACAACGGCATCGAGCCGGTCCAGCTGGTCGACCTGGACTCACCGGCGGCCGGGTCGGTGAGCGTGGTGAGCGCGGCGCCGGTGGCCGGCACCGCGCCGCCGGCCGGGGACGGGCCGCCGAACGGCGGCGCCGGACCGCAGCTGCTGCTGGCGCCGGGTGAGGCGGTCACCGCGGTGCTGCAGGTGGCCGGGTTGCGGGAGCCGCTGGACGGCACCGGGTCGCTGCCGGTGGTGCTGACCTTCGACAACGGGGCCGGGTTCACCCTGAACGTGCCGAGCGCCCCGCCGGCCGAGCCGCTGCCCCGCGAGCCGGCAGAGCCGGCTGAAGAGTCCTAGCTCAGCTAGCCGTAGCGTTCTCAGCTACACGTAGCGTTCCAAGATCGACGCCTCGGCCAGCCGGGACAGGCCCTCCCGCACCCCCCGGGCGCGGGCCTCACCGACCCCCTCGACCGCCTGTAGATCCTCCACAGTCGCCCCGAGCAACCGCTGCAGGCTGCCGAAGTGGTCGACCAGCCGGTCCACCACCGCGCCCGGCAGCCGGGGCACCCGCGCCAGCAGCCGGAACCCGCACGGGCTGATCGGCGCGTCCAGCGCGTCGGCCGTCCCCGGATGCCCCAGCGCCTTCGCCACCGCCACCAGGTCAATCAGGTCGTTGGCCGAGAGCAGGTCGAGATCCTGCAGCGCTCCGGTGCTGGAGTTGGCGGCCGGCGGACCGTTAGCCGAACCCGGGTTGCCGGGCAGGTAGTCCCGCACCACCAGGGTCCGGTCTGCGTCCACCCCGGACATCAGCTCGTCCAGCTGCAGTGCCAGCAGCCGGCCGTCGGTGCCCAGCTCGACCACGTAGCCGGCGATCTCGTCGGCGATCCGCCGCACCATCTCCAGCCGCTGCACCACGGTCACCGCGTCCCGCACCGTGACCAGGTCTTCGATCTCCAGTGCCGACAGCGTCCCGCCGACCTCGTCCAGCCGCAGCTTGTAGCGTTCCAGGGTGGCCAGCGCCTGGTTGGCGCGGGACATGATCGCGGCGGAGTCGTCGAGCACGTGCCGCTGGCCGTTCAGGTACAGCCCGATCAGGTGCATGGATTGGCTGACCGAGATCACCGGGAAGCCGGACTGCCGGGCCACCCGGTCGGCCGTACGATGCCGGGTGCCCGACTCCTCGGTCGGGATGTCCGGGTCCGGCATCAGGTGCACCGCGGCCCGGATGATCCGGGTTCCCTCGCTGGACAGCACCACCGCGCCATCCATTTTGCACAGCTCCCGGAGGCTGGTGGCGGAGAACTCGACATCCAGCGGGAACCCGCCGGTGCACACGGACTCGACCACCGGGTCGTGACCGAGCACGATCAATGCACCGGTGCGGCCGCGGAGGATCCGCTCCAGCCCATCCCGCAGGGCGGTTCCCGGTGCCATCAGGGCGAGGTTGGCGCGCAGCGGATCGCCGGCCGCACCGGCCACAGACGTGACGCCCCCCGCTGTTCGGCCGGAGCCACGGTCAGTCGCCACCCGCACAGTCTAGAGACCATCGTCCGTACGGTGCTTTCGTGGTGTCACCCCACCGGCTAATGTCCATCCCGGCACAGTCTGGGGCGGGCTCGGTGCCGGGCAGCGTCCTCGCTGCTCGGGGGTGACTCCGGGAGGATGCCACAACCCATGGCCACAGCAGAGTCACTGGAGTGGCGACGCCGGTTCCCGACCCGCGCGGTCCGGCGGTTCGTCTGGTTCGTCGGGTTCGGCGGCGGTGTGGCGGCCGCGACCTGGGTGCTGTTCGGCGCGGAGCCGGACCGCCTCGGCTCCGGGGCGACCAACCCGCTCGCACTGGTGCCGACGGTCGCCACCCTGCTGGTCGGGCTGGCCGCCGCCGGCATGCTGCTCACCGTCGCCCGCCGGCCACTGGTGGTAGCGGACCACTACGCCCTCACGGTCCGCCCCGGCGCGCTGCGCACGCTGCTGCTGCCCTGGGCCACCGTCACCGAGGTGGCCGGCGTCACGGTACGCGGGGAGCCGCTGCTGCTGGTGCGCTGCCGCACCGCCAGCCGCCGCCGGTCCGGCGACCGCCCCCGCTGGTTCGACCGGGCGGTGCTGCGGGCCGCCGGTGCCGCGGTCACCGGCTACGACCTGGCGGTCCGGATGGACGAGTTCGCCGGCTCGGCCCGCGGACAGCTGGCCGCGCTCGCCGCCTGGGTGCCCGAGCAGGTCGCCGTCACCGACCGGCTCTGACCCAGCAGGGGTCCCCTGATCCGGCTCAAACCCCGGCCGGGCGCCCCTATGCAGTCAGCGCGCGGCGGAGAACGCGGCGGCCTCCTGCAGCGCCTGGGTCAGGTCGGTCACCTCGCGCACCTCGATCCCGTCCGGCATCCCGTCGCCGGGCGGTGCCCCGGGCGGGACCAGTGCCAGCCGGAACCCGAGCCGGGCCGCCTCGGAGAGCCGGCGCGGCAGGGCGCTCACCCGCCGGACCTCACCGGTCAGCCCGACCTCGCCGATCGCCACCAGGTCGGCCGCGACCCCGATGTTGAGCGCACTGGAGGCCACCGCGAGCGCGCACCCCAGGTCGGCCGCCGGCTCGACCACCCGGATCCCGCCGACGGTGGCGGCGAACACCTCGTGGTCGTGCAGCCGGATCTGCGGCCGGCAGCGCTGCACCACCGCCAGCACCATCGCCAGCCGGGCCGGGTCCAGGCCGCTGACCGTCCGCCGCGGGGAGCCGGGCATCGCCGCGCCGATCAGCGCCTGCACCTCGGTCACCAGCGCCCGCCGCCCCTCCATCGCCACGGTCACGCAGGTGCCCGGGACCGGGTCGACGTGGCGGTTCAGGAACAGCCCGGAGGGGTCCGGCAGGCTGGTGATGCCCTGCTCGTGCATCTCGAAGCAGCCCACCTCGTCGGCCGGTCCGAACCGGTTCTTCAGCCCCCGCACCATCCGCAGCGACGCGTGCTTGTCCCCCTCGAAGTTCAGCACGACATCCACCAGGTGCTCCAGCACCCGCGGACCGGCCACGTTACCGTCCTTGGTGACGTGCCCCACCAGGAACACCGAGACGCCCCGCTCCTTGGCCACCGCGACCAGGGCGGCGGTGACCGCCCGCACCTGGGTCACCCCGCCCGGCACCCCGTCGATGCCCGGGGCGGCGACGGTCTGCACCGAGTCCAGCACCAGCAGGCCGGGCTTGACCGTGTCCAGGTGTCCGAGCACCGCGGCCAGGTCGGTCTCGGCCGCGAGGTAGAGCTGCTCGTGCAGCGCGCCGACCCGCTCCGCCCGCAGCCGCACCTGCCCGACCGACTCCTCGGCGGAGATCACCAGCGCCGGGCCACCGCCACCGGTGGCCGCCCACTGCTGCGCCACGTCCAGCAGCAGCGTCGACTTGCCGACCCCCGGCTCGCCGGCCAGCAGGACCACGGTGCCGGGCACCAGCCCGCCGCCGAGCACCCGGTCCAGCTCCCCGACCCCGGTCGGACGGGCCCGGGCCGGCGCCACGCTGTAGCTGGCGATCGGCCGGGCCGGCTCCAGCGGGCTGCGGGCGGCCGGTGCCCGCCCGGGACTGTCCATCCCGGCGGGCCGGGCGCGCTCGACCACCGAGCCCCACTCCCC
This sequence comes from Micromonosporaceae bacterium, assembly GCA_009377645.1. GTDB lineage: Bacteria > Actinomycetota > Actinomycetes > Mycobacteriales > Micromonosporaceae > Natronosporangium. The sequence goes on from WHTQ01000039.1 coordinate 35,138, forward strand.
GCACTCCGGGCATCGGCCGACCCACTTCGCGGGCTGGTGGCCGCAGACGTCACACTCGTACGCCGCCCGTACCCTGGTCGCCTTGGGGGTCGCCACGGTCAGGTCACGGTGACCGGGACGGGCTTGCCGTACGCGGTGCCGAGCCGCGCGGTCAGCTGGTAGTCGCCCGGCGCCACCGGCTCCCCGGCCGGCGCGCCGTCCGCGCAGGAGTCGCTGGACTCGCCGTGCCAGACGATGAAGTGGGACGTCTCGAACCCCGGCGCCAGCTCCTGCACCTCGCTGCCGCTGGGACCGGCACAGTCCCGTGAGGACCACAGCTTGGTGGCGCCGGTGCCCTTGCGCAGATAGAGCTCGCGATGATCGCCCCCGATGTCGCGGCGGCAGGAACGGTCGGAGTCGTTCTCGATCCGGATCGTGAACTGCACGCTCGTACCGCTGGCGAAGGACTTGTCCTCGGTCTCCGCGGTGATCAGCATCTCCTCGTCGGTGCACACCTCCGGGCCCGCCAGAACAGTGCTCGGCGGGGCAGAGCCGGCCGGTGCGGAGCTGGCCGGGGCAGAGCTGGCTGGTGCGGAGCTCGGTGGGTCGGACCTGGGCGCGGCGGTGCTGGGCGCGGTGGCGGTGGGGGTGCCGGCCGCCACCGGGCTGGGCGGGTTCTCGGCGTTCCCGTCCTCCGGGGACGCCGCCGCAGACATGCACGCCTGGGCCACCAGGAACAGTGCCACCAGCACCGCGCCGAGCAAGATCGCCCGGCGCCGCCAGTAGACGGCGGGCGGGAGGGGACCAACCGTCAGTCGCATGACCTCTCACAGTATCGAGACCGCAGACCGGGGCGCCGGCGACGCGCCGCAGGGCGCTACCGGTAGACCTTCCGCGGGTGAACGGCGTGCGCCCCGGCCACCCGGTCCAGGAACAGCCTTCCAGCACAGTGGTCGATCTCGTGCTGCAGCGCCCGGGCTTCGAAGCCGTCGGTGGTCATGGTCACCGGTTCGCCCGACCCGGGCAGCTGCCCGGTCACGGTCACCCGGCCGGCCCGCTTCACGTCCCCGGTCAGGTCCGGCACCGAGGTGCACCCCTCCCGGCCGACCCGCCACCGGCTCGCCTCGGCCACCTCGGCGTTACAGAGCACGAACGCACCGTGGACGGTGGTGGCGCGGGGGTGGCCGGTGACGTCGACCACGAACACCCGCACCCCGACGCCGAGCTGCGGCGCCGCCAGCCCTACGCAGCCGGGCGCCGCCCGCATGGTGGCTAGCAGGTCGGCGGCGAGCGCCACGATCGCCGGCTCGGCCGGGTCCACCGGCGCACCGGGCCGGCTGAGCACCACGTCCGGGGCGGTCCCCACCGGCCGGACCACCCCCGCCAGCTTCACAGCAGGTCCATCTCGCCCGGGCGTACGGTCACCTCGACTCCCAGCTCGGCGGCGGTCGCGGCCAGCTCGGCGGTGACCGCGGCGCCGGTTCCGGGCGGCAGGTCCACCTCCGCGACCAGCGTGTAGAGCGGCCCCACCAGCCGGGTGGTCAGGTCGGTGATGTTCCCGCCGGCCCGGGCCAGCACCCGGGTCACGGCGGCCACGATCCCGAGCCGGTCGGCGCCGTGCAGGCTCACCACGTACGGCGTACCGGGGGCCGGCCCGTCCGCCTCCGGCCGCACCTGCCGCACCGTGGCCAGCAGCGACCCGTCCGCCGCCAGCGGCAGCAGCGCCGCCTCCACGGTCTCCTCAGGCACCTCCCCGGTGCAGATCAGGGTCATCGCGAAGTGCCCCCGGAGCCGGGTCATGGTCGAGTCGGTGAGGTTCATCCCCAGGTCGGCCAGGACCCCGGCGACATCCGCGACGATGCCGGGCCGGTCGTGCCCGATCACCGTGATCGCAAGCTCGTTCACTCGCCGCAGTGTAGTGCGACGCGTCGCGGTTACCGCCGCCGACCTGATCGTGGCGGCGGCGGCGGTGCGCTCCACCGATATACCCCTGGGGCATGGCAATACCCCACAGGTATGTCGGCCACCTACACCCGCGCGGGCCGGGGGTACCGTCACCCCATGGTGAGCCGCCGTCGCCGACACAAGTAGATCGACCACCGACAGTCCTCGATGTGCGCCCGCGCCGGCGCCGCACTTACCCGTACGTAGGATCATCACGTGGCTGAGCTGGCGGGTGCGGCGATCGAGTGGTACGAGCGGAGCGCGCGGGACCTGCCGTGGCGGGTGCCCGGGGTCGGGGCGTGGCCGGTGCTGGTCTCCGAGGTGATGCTGCAACAGACCCCGGTGGCCCGGGTGGAGCCGGTCTGGCGGGAGTGGGTGGCCCGGTGGCCGACCTCGGCGGCGCTCGCCGCGGACTCCCCGGCCGAGGCGATCCGGGTCTGGGGCCGGCTCGGCTACCCGCGCCGGGCACTGCGGCTGCACGCGTGCGCGGTGGCGATCGGGCAGCGACACCGCGGCGAGGTGCCGGAGTCCCTGCCGAAGCTGCTGGCGCTGCCCGGGGTGGGCGGCTATACGGCCCGGGCGGTCGCGGTGTTCGCGTACCGGCAGCGCCACCCGGTGGTGGACACGAACGTCCGCCGGCTGGTGGCGCGCTGCGTCGCCGGGGCGCCGGACGCCGGGCCGACCACCACCGACGCGGACCTGGCCGCCACCGCCGCGCTGCTGCCGGCCGACCCGGCCACGGCGGCGTCGGCCAGCGTGGCGTTCATGGAGCTGGGGGCGCTGGTCTGCACCGCCCGGGACCCGCGCTGCCCGGACTGCCCGCTGGCGGACCGGTGTGCCTGGCGGGCCGGCGGGCGGCCGCTGCCGGCCGGGCCGAGCCGCCGGCCGCAGCGGTACGCGGGCACCGACCGGCAGGTACGCGGGGCGCTGCTGGCGGTGCTGCGGGAGGCCACCGGACCGGTCCCCCGGGCCCGGCTCGACCTGGTCTGGGCCGACGCCGGGCAGCGGGAACGGGCACTGGCCACGCTGCTCGACGACGGGCTGGTCTGCCCGGCCCCGCCCGGCGACCGGTTCGCGCTGGCCGGCGAGCAGCCGGCCGGCTGAGCCATGGGACTGGCCCAGCCGGCCGGGTATCTGCCTACTCGGGCAGCTCGACCGTCTCGCCGATCTCGCTCACGTTGGCGGGGATCAGCTGCGGCACCTCCGGCACCGGCTTGTCGCTGCCGGTGAACACCAGCTTGGCGTTCTCGATGTCCGCCGGCTCGCCTTCGCAGTCGACACCGATGATCTGCCCCGGCCGGATCTCGTTGAACAGGATCCGCTCCGAGAGCGCGTCCTCGATCTCCCGCTGGATGGTGCGCCGCAGCGGCCGGGCGCCCATCACCGGGTCCCAGCCCTTCTTGGCCAGGAACCGCTTGGCGTTGTCGGTGAGCTCCAGCCCCATGTCCTTGTTCTTCAGCTGGGTCTCGATCCGGGAGACCATCATGTCCACGATCCGCAGGATCTGCTCCTCGGTGAGCTGGTGGAACACGATCGTGTCGTCGATCCGGTTCAGGAACTCCGGGCGGAACGACTGCTTCAGCTCGTCGTTGACCTTCTGCTTCATC
>WHTQ01000047.1 GCA_009377645.1 Micromonosporaceae bacterium
ACCGCGTTCTCGCCCTACCTGTACGAGCTGGTCTACCCGGAGCCGGACCGGTTCCCCAGCGGCGGGCAGTACGTCGCCGAGCCGGCGCAGCTGGCCACCGTGAACAACACCATCCATGGCGTACCCGGCCACACGGTGGGCGAGTACCGGGCCCTGTGGCGGCCGGGCCAGATCATCGGGGCGGCCCAGTACACGGAGACTCCGGTCGCTGTGGAGCGGGTCGAGTACGTCAGCCCCGGTGACAGCCTCTACCGGCAGACGATGACGGCGGCGTACATCACGGTGGGAACCATGAACGAACGCGACATAATGTACGAGGTCGGCGACGAGTCTGACCGGGCGTGGTTCAAGTCACCGATGCACTCGGGCCTCTACGACCGGCACGGCCCTCGTAACCCGGGTGACCCGGTCCGTCGGACCGACAACAGCATCCGGTTCGTCCAGCCGGCGTGGTTCGACAACAACACGCCGGCGGGCTACGGTGCCCTGCACGCCTCGGTGGACACCACACCGTTCCGGGCCTACCGGAACGGCGTCCTGTTCGGCACGGCCACGCGGCCGCAGGTCATCGCGAACGTCGGTCCGGAGCTGGCCACCTACCGGTTCGAAGTGGACCTGATCCGGAACGCCGACTGGTGGCCGACCTCGACCGCCGGCCACACCGCGTGGACCTTCACCTCGGCGGCGCCGCCGGCGGGTGAGACCGTGGTCCTGCCGCTGCTGAAGGCCAGCTACGACGTGGACCTGGACCTGACCAACACCGCACCGCACCCGCGGGACGCGCGCATTCCGGCCACTCTGGACCTGCGGGTGGCGCACCAGAACGAGGCGCAGGCACCGGCGGTGGCCGGCGCCCGGGTCTGGATCTCCTACGACGACGGCGAAACCTGGGAGCCGCGGCCGGTCCGGGACCTCGGTGACGGGCAGTACCGGAGCTTCCTCAACCAGCCGGACCCGGCCGAAACCTCCGGGTTCGTCTCGCTGCGGATCGAGGCCTGGGACGCCGACGACAACCGGATCGAACAGGAAATCACCCGCGCCTGGCGGCTGCCGGCCCGCTAGGTCCGCGAGCGGCGGCCGCGTACGGCGGTGGCGTACGACTCCACGGGGGTCGTACGCCACCGCCCGGATCATGTACAGCCTGGGGGCTCACCGGAGGCCGGCGGGCACCGGCTCCGGCCGGGTCGCGGTCCGGCGGTTGCGGAGCAGCACGTAGCGCGCGTACCAGAACAGCATCAGTGCGGTGGTGACCAGATGGAACCCGTGTAGCGCCCACACCGGGCCGACCGGCAGGTGCAGGATATAGACCGTGTTGACGACGTTGCCGACGTTGCTGAGCAGGATGTTTCCGAGGCTGTAGGAGCCCAGATCCTTGGTGCGAGCCGCCTTCACCAGCATCGGGAGGGTGCTGACGACGAAGATCACAGTGGAGATCGCGCCGGCCACGACCGCGAGACTGTCGCCCATCACGTACTCCTCACATCCACACTCCGGTTGCTTTCACCGGGGACGTCGGCGCGGACGCCCGGCACTCGACACCCGCACCGACCGCGAGCGCCGAATGTGGTGTGGGTCATAGGCGGCCCGGGGCGAGGGTGTCGCTCAGCCGTACTGGCCGAGCGCGTAGCGGGTGCCGCAGTCGTCCTCGAACAGCGCCCACCAGCCGAAGTGCATCTCGACCGGCTCGATCGGGAAGGTGACCCCCCGGGCGGACAGCTCCTGGTAGGTCTGCTGGACGTCGTCGCAGGTGAAGAAGACGTCAGAGTGCGGCAGCCGGTCCGGCACCTCCCGCTGCGGCTCGTCGCCGCGGGGGCTGAGCACCAGCACCAGCCGCTGGTCCGGCGGCTGGACCTCGACCCACCGCTCGTCGCCGTAGGTGTCGTCGCGGGCGACCGTGAACCCGACCTGCTCGGTCCAGAACCGCTTCGCCCGCTCCTGGTCGTCCACTGGCACGATGATCTTCCGGACTCCGTTGATCATGACAGTCTCCATAGCTGATGCGCGGCCAAGGTATCTAGCGCGGATATAACCACGCCGCCGGGTTGCTGCGCACCGGAGGTCGTCGCGAGCCACCCGCGCCCACCCGGGCCGCACCGTCGTACCCGACCGGTACGGTCCGGGCTGCTACTCAGGGAGGATCGGTATGGCAGCGAAGGTGGACCTGACGCTGGACGTACGGGTGGGTGGCGCCGGCAGCCCGGACGAGCGATGGGGACGGATCACGGCAGAGGTGGAGCGGCTGACCGCGGCCGGCGCAGCCACGCTGTGGGTGGACACCGGCCACCACGTGGTCATGGCCGATCCGGAGGGCAACGAGTTCTGTGTCGCGTGACGCGACTCTACTTGCGAGGCGGGTCAGAGTTGGCGGCCGCGACCTGGCGGATCAACCCGACGGTCCAGGCGACACACTCGGACCACAGGGCGGCGCCGCGTTCGGCGCTTCCGTGGCGAGGATCGCCGATCACACCGCTGCTGGAGTAGGCAGTGAAGTCGAGTCCTGAGTCGTCCCAGTCGACCGGTCCGTGCGACGGTCCGGGAACCCGGTCCGGCCGGACCAGCTCCGGGTGCCGGTGCAGCGCGATCGAGGTGGTGAAGCTGTCGGCGTGTCCGCCCGCGACGTCCGAGTCAGTGACCCGGCACCAGATCTGGTGTAGCGGCGGGTCGGGGAGGAACGCTCGCGCCTGCCCGCGCCACCGCTGGTTGAAATGACCGATCCTGGCGCGCAGGTCGTGGCCGCCACACCCTCGCCAGACCACCAGTCGACTGAACCCCTGCTCGGCGAGTGACTCGAGGACTGCGTCGCAGACCGCGTCGTGCAGGGCGACCGGCAGGTCCACATAGCCGGTGCGGAAGCCGCGGTGTTCCGGAGTGGGGCCGTACGGCAGCGGCGGGAGCACGAGGCAGCCGATCTGGTGATCGGCGGCGGCCCGCTCGGATGCGGCGAGCAGGAGTTCCTCGGCGAACCAGGTGTCGAATCCGACCCCGAGATGAGGTCCTTGCTGCTCGGTGCATCCCATCGGGATCAGCGCAAGCCAGCCGTTACTGGCGTGCGTGGCGATCTCCAGATAGGTGCAGTCCACATAGCGCATGCTCGACACTAGCTGGTGGCCTGGGTGGTGGTTCCGTTCCAGTTGCTGGAGTGGGTGTGGGGCGGCTGGTACGGGATGCCTTCGGGGCGGGTGATGGTGACGTGGCCGGTGGTGGGGTGTAGATCGATGGTCCAGTGGGCTTCGTGCACCAGGCTGTGGTGGTGTCTGCACAGCAGTAGGCAGCGTTGCAGGCTGGTTTCTCCGCCGTCGGCCCAGGGGTCGAGGTGGTGGGCGTCGGTCCAGTCGGCGGGGGTGGGGCAGCCGGGCCAGCGGCAACCGCGGTCGCGGGTGTGCAGGGCGCGGCGAATCCAGTGCGGCACCAGCCGGTGCCGGCGTCCGACATCCAGCGGTGTGCCGGTGGTGGGGTCGAAGATGATCCGCCAGATGTCGGCGTCGCAGGCAACGCGTTGGGCGGTGGCGGGTGGAATCGGGCCGATCCAGTTCAGCCAGGGTGGGTCTGCCCAGCCAGGCTGTTGCCAGCCCGGTTCGGGTTCGGGTGGGCCGGGTGCGGGTGGACCGGCTCGGGGCGGCTGGGTGGCCGGTGCGGGTGGGGCGATCCGCAGTCGCAGGGTTTGGCTGGTGCGGCCGAACCCGGCCGGGATCCGCTCATGCTGGTCGACCATGGCGCCGGGCCGGGTCCAGTCACTGCTCGGCTGTGCACCGGCGGTGGCGAGCTGGCGTAGCCGCTGGCCGGCGGCGTCGGCCTGGTGGGCTTCGGCCAGCCGGGCCAGGGTGCCGGGTGAAAGCGCCTGTGGGTGCAGCAGCACCCCGATCTGCGGTCGTTGCCCGGCCACCGATGGCAGGGTGCCGGCGGTCAGCTGCCGGCGGGCCAGCTCGACCAGCGCGTCGGCGCGCCGCTGCCCGGCGCTTCGGGTATCCCCGTCGGCGGGTGGGAGGGTGAGCGCGTCCAGGGCGGTGGCCACGGCGGCTCCGCCTTCCGGGTCCAGCTGCCCGCGCAGCACCAGCATCCCTTGCACCGGGGCGATGGTCAGCGACCGGCGGTCGAAGTCTGCGGCCGGGTCTTGCCCGTCCGGGTCGAGATGGGCCTGCACCCGGGCACACACCAGGCCGAACCGGGCCGGGTCCAGGGTGCGGGCGGCGTCGGCCAGGGTGGCGTCCACCTCGGCCACCCGGTGCACCCCGACCTGCCCGGCCAGCCGGGCCACCTGCTGGACCTGCTCGGCGGATGCCTCGCCGGTCTGGGCGACCGCGGCCAGTTTCGGCAGGCTTCGTAACAGCCGGGCAGCGGCCACGATCCGCTGCGCGGCCTGCCCGGACAGTCGGGCGAAGGCCTGTAGCCAGGTCTTGCCGTGGTGGTGAGCTGACACACTAAAGCGGCCCGGACGGGTGCTTGCACACCCGCGACCCGGGCCTGACGGAACACTGGAGGTTCCGCTGTGAACGATCCTGCCACCGGCCGCCCCGTGATGGTGCAGCCGGACGACATCCACACCGCCGCCAACCTGGTGGCGCTGCTCACCGCCATCGCCCGGGCCACCGGCCACACCATCCCGGAGACCGTGCACTGGCCGCTGGCGCACTCGCTGGCCAGTGCGCTGCTGGCCACGCTCGGCCTGGCCGAGCCGCACGCCGCCGCGGCGGTCGACATCCACCCGGCCACCGGCGCCGGCTCCACCACACCCGCCCCGGCGACCGCCACCTGCGCCGTCTGCTTCGCCACGCTGGTGTGGCGCTCGCACCCGGACCGGGACCAGGCCGGCTGGCTCCACCTGCCCGAGGGTGGCGAGCCCCGGTGAGTCAGATCAGCGGCGCGTGGACCGCCGAGCTTGACCTGACCCGGCTGGCCGACCAGCTGGCGCTACGGCTGGCCTCCGTGCTGGTCACCGAGCAGCTGGCCGACCGGATCGCCACGAAGGTGGCGGTCATGCTCACCCCGGCTGCCGGCGGTGAGCACGTCTACGAGCGGGAGCCGGAGCCGGGATCCGGGGACCCCGGATCCGGAGCCCGCCGGGGTGCGCGCTTCGGCGGCGTCACCGACGCTGGCACCGTCGACTACGACCCGGGTGAGGGAGCGCCGTGAGGTTCCGGCTGGGATGGTTCAAGCGCCTCGGCGGCGGCTTCGGCGTCGGCGGCACCTTCGGCGGCGGCCGGCCGGGGGACAGCCCGTCCGGCCCGCCCGGTGCGGGCGCCGGGGTGGCGATCTGGGGCCTGGTGGCCGCGGTGGTGCTCACCGCCGGCTGCGTGGCGCTGTGCGTCGGTGGGGTGATCTGGCAGGCCGTGGCCGAGTAAACCCACACCCAACTACCGGCGACCCCCCGGGAACCCCGCTACGGGGAACTCAGGGGGTCGCCCCGTGCATGCACGTAGGCGTCGACCGCCGCCTCCGCCGCGCCCTCGGTGGGGAACACCTCCACCCACACCGGCCGGCCCGGGCCGGCGTCCGCCCGCCACACGCACGCCTCCCACCCGGCCGCCTGGTCGTCAGCCACCGACCACCCGTCCGCGTCGACCGGCATCACCGACCAGGCGAGCGGATCATGGTGGGCACCCGCATGCCCACCCGAACCGCAGCGCACACACGGCATCAGACGGTTACCGTTACCGCCCCGCCGACCAGCACCGGAGCCACGGCAAGATGCAGCCACTGGCCGAACTCCTGGCTGCCGTCCTGCACGTTCCACACCAGCTGCGAGACCAGCCCCGACGCGACCGCCCGGAAGCTGCCCGGGTCGAAGACCGTCACCGACGTTGCGGTCGCCGCCGCCGAGACGTAGACCCGCGCACCCGCATAGCGCATCGCGAAGCTCTCGGTGTCCGGCCCGGACGCGGGGGTCCGGGCGACGCCGCCGATGATCGGCGCCAGGTCCTCGGCCGTGCCCACGATCCACAGGTCGGACGGATCACGCCCGGCCGCGTCCGCCACGGCCAGGATCGCCTCATCCAGGTCGACACCCACCGACGGGGTCTGCTCGATGACCCCCACCGCGGTCACGTCGGTGTCGCGGGCCACGATCCGCGCGTGCGCCGCGGTCAGCTCCTGCATGGACGTGGACAGCTGCGCCGCCGAGGTCAGCGAGGAGAACACGCCGTGGCGGGTCAGCGTGATCTCCGAAGGGGACACGCCGTTGAACTCCGCATGCGCGACCCCCTCGGCCACCCCGGCCGTACCGGCCGGCAGCGTGAACGTCGGCACGTTGGCCTTCAGCCCGTCCGCCGGGGTGGTCGGCAACCCGGTGGAGCGCCACAGCGACCGCGGCGCGGCCAGCCCACCCGGCGCGTACTCGGTGCCCGTGCCCATCTGGGTCGTGGACGCACGCTCCAGCACCGTCACCGGCTGCATCTGCGCCCGGGACCGCTCCAGCACCTCCATGTGCTCGGCGGAGGGGAAGAACGGCGAGCCGCCACCGGAGTGCCGGGCCTGGTTGATCGCCGCGCCGAGCTGCCGGGAGCGTTCGGACACCTGCCGGTCCAGGCTGCGCTCCTCCTCCTCGGCGCGCGACCGCTCCAGAACCTCCCGGTCCTTGGCGCTGATGGCGTCCCGCAACGCGCCGAGTTCGGCCCGGTCGTCGTAGGACAGGTCGTTCTCACGCGTGGTGAAATCGCGCTCCTCGTCCTGAGCCCGCTTGATTCGCATCTCGATCCGCTGCGAGGCGCCGGCCACCCGGGTCTCCAGCTCCTGCCGGCCCAGCCGGGTCAGCTCGTCAACGTCGTACTTCGCCATGGTGTGTGCCCCTTTTTCGGAGTGCGTGAACGTCTGAATGGCCCTCTCGGCCAGCGAGACCCGCTCCCCAGGTCACACAACACACGCGGCGGCGCAACGGCGCCCGCCTGACGGAAACTGGCCGCAACGGCGGCTCCCACAGCGGTGGGTGTTTCTGCTGAGGCCAGTCTAGCGGGTGGTCCGGTTTTTGAGGCGGCCCGCCCTGACCCGTCCGCAGTCGTGCGTCCCTCCGGCTAACAGCTGAAACGAAGATCATCCGGGATCGGCCGGCATCCCGACGAATCAAGATCGTTTGCGTTAAAAACGCGGTAGATAAATCGCCCTGACTGCGTGCGGATACGGGACATATTCAGTTGTCCTGTTCGCGGTCGCCGCGCCCGTTCGTTTGTATCCTTGACCTGCGCTCTTTCAATTGCCATGAATTCAGGCTTCGGAAGACCTCGTGCGCCAGCTCGGGGTCTTCCAGCATGTCAGCCACTATCTGCCCCTTTCCGGCTGCGCATAAATCGATCGGAGTCTACGTAACCCCCCGTAGCAGTCATTATGTCCGTTTTTCGATGGTAAATAGATCGCATGACTGGCATGCGGGTCAGGGGCGTATGCCTAAAAAATCGGCCCCGGCCGATACTCCGGCGGACGCGAGCCGCTAGGGCTCAGCCGTCCGGCTCGCCGGTCAGCAGCTGGGCGCGGTAGCGCGCGATCAGCTCCGACAGCTCGTAGCCGGTCCAGTCGGCGATCCGGACCACCATGCCGGCCAGCTGCAGGGCGACCTCGGCCGGGTCCACGTCCTCGCCGAGCAGCGACCGCCACTCCTCGGATCGCGCGGCGATCTGGTGTGGCTGAGCGCGTGCTCGCGCCATCAGCTCCACGGCGCCGATCGCGGCCAGCGTGGCTGGCTTGCTGTCGCTCATGGTCGTGTCCTCTCGGTGCTGGCGACTGGGAGGGTACCGTGCTGCGGGTCCCGCTGCTCGGCGAGCTGGTGCAGCGCGGTGGCCAGCCGCCGCCACGACTCGGCGAGGTTGCCGCGGGTGCGGACGCTGACCGCGGTGGCGATCTTGGCGGCCTGCCCCAGCTCGGCCCGGGTGAGCCGGGCGTGGTCGAACTCCGGGATGGTGGTCATGATCTCCTCCAGAAGGTGGGCGAGCGGGAGCACAGCGAGCAGGCGGGTACGAGCGGCCCGCCGGTTGACCCGTGCTGCCCGCAGCACGTACCCGGGTCTTCCCGGGCCGCAGGAGCGGAACCTACGGAACCGCCGGAACCGGTGGCCTGTTTCTCCTGCTCAGCAGCCGTGCCGAGGGGTTCCGGATGAGGTTCCGGCAGCGGTCCGGGTTCCGGAACCGGGCCGTCGGGTTCCGGCTGGCCGGAACCGTCGAACAGGGTGTCTGAGCTGCGGGTTTCCTGCTCGGGTTCCGCAGGTTCCGCAGGTTCCGGACTTCCGGCAGGGGGAGACGGGAGGTACCGGACCCACGGGTCGTGTAGGTCCTCCCGGCGGTACCCCTGTACCGCCTTCCCGTCGATCTTCACCTTGGTCGACTTGACCTCGTAGGCCCGGAGCATCCGGGCGAGCCCCCGCGCCTCGATCGGCTTACCGCGCAGGTCCGACCACGGCGCCTCCTCTATGTCGTGCAGGGCGGCCACGATCGCCGTGGTTGCCATCCGGTCCCGGTCGCCGAACGCGTCCCGGAGGTCGGCCAGCAGCCGCAGCCGCAACGACGGCTCCCGGTCCTGCCCCTCGGCCACGATCGCCGTGCACGCCTCCCGGGCGCGCTTGGGCCAGTCGCCCCCGGCGGCGTCGGCGATGGCCAGCAGCGGCTCCCACACGTCCGCCGGCCGGTCCGCCACCCCCGCCGGCATCTCCGGGTAGGCGGCGGCCAGCGCGCCGGCCACGGCCGCGCACCACCCGGCGAGCTGGTCGCGCAGCGCGTGACCCTCCGGCCCGGCGGTCCGCATCCGGAACGACTCGATCGGCTCTGATGGTGCCCGGCGCCGCATCGGGATGACGATCGAGCGGGACAGGATGGTGTCGGGCAGGTCGCCGAGCCCGGCCAGCGCCAGCGCCGCGTACGCGGGGAACGCCACCACCTCCTGCTGCGATCCCTCACCGACGCACCGGTAGGCGACCCCGGAGCGACGGTGCCCGGCGTTGAGCAGCCCCCGCATCTCCTCGTTCTCCCGGGCCTTCGGCCCGAACACGGTGTCAATCTCATCGAACAGGATCGTCGGCCGGTTCCCGGCCACGGCCCGGAACATGGCGGCCGTGGTGGCGTTCACCGCGTGCATCGGGTTCGGGGCGAGCAGGTCTAGCACCTCCAGCGCGCGGGTTTTGCCGGATGCCGGCTCCGGGGACAGGAACGCGATCCGGGGTGTCGACTCGGCCGAGTCGACGGCGTGTGTGTGCGCGGCCCACAGGGTCATGGCGACATAGGCGGCTTGCGACGGCAGGGCGCAGAACCGGCGGACGAACGTCTCCACCCGGTCGAGCAGGTCGCCGCCGTCCACTTCGGGTGTCGGCTCCGGCGCCGGTGGCCTGACAACGTCCTTTGTGGAGGATGACTTGACCTCCCCCCAAGGCTTAGACGTATCAACCAGAACCTCAACCGCCTCGCCGGCGGCAAGGTAGTCGTCCAGCCCGACCTTCTGGCCGCTGTCACCGTCCGGGAGGTAGACCAGGCGGACCCGGGCGCCGCGGCCGGCCAGGAACCGGCCGAGCCGGTCGCACGCCTGCCGCACCCCCTCCTTGGTCATGATGTCGGAGTCGAAGCACACGAACACGTCCCGGCCGTTGAGCGGGATTGACTCCCAACAGGACAGTGCGGTCTTTCCGCCTTGGCCGTTGCTGCCGCGCCAACCCCACACTCCGAGTAGTGCGACGCAGCACAACCCTTGCGACACAGCAGAATCAGCCTTGCGCGCACCTTCGGTTATCCACAGTGGCGTTTCCGGGTCGGTGAGCCGTTCGCGGGCCGGTGGTGGCACGTCGATGACCAGCCCGCGACCGGCGGTCGTCTCGTACTTGATCGGCTTGCCGGCTTCGTTGAGCCGTGGCCGGTCCGGCCGGTACTGGTGCAGCCGCAGCGTCCCGGCGGTGTCGTAGATCGGGATGAGCAGCCCGGGCACCGTGCGGGCCGCCTTGGCGATGCCGGTCGGGTCGAGCCGGGTTTTCGTGTCCACGGTCACGTAGCCGCGCGCGGCCGCCACCTCGACGCTGATGGCGGAGTCGGCGAGCAGCTGGGCGTGGTGGTCGAACAGGCGGCCACCGTACGAGTTACCCACGGCGCCCACCCCCGACCGCGACCAGCTCGGCGGCGGCCCGCCGGCACCGGCACGGCCGGCCGGGCCGGTGCGGGTGCGGCGGCAGGTCGGGGCCGCCCGGTATGGTGGCCGTAGACGTGAGCCGGTTCGTCCCCGCCTCCGTCGTTGGGTCGCCACCCGCCGGCCGCCGCCCTCCGGGGCGGCGTTCGGCTTTCATGGGGTGTCCCGGAGCGCGGGGGCGAGCAGGGCGCGCAGCTCGGCCTTCTGCGCCTCGGTCAGGTCGGGCCAGGACGCGACCAGCTTGCGGGCGGCGGCCTGCGGTGAGTGGCTGGCGCGGGCGGCCAGGCTGGCACGCTCGCGGCGGAACTGGGGATCTGTGATGGTGCCGGTGATGGTTGGCACTGGGTCCTCCGGGCAGCAGAATCTGCCGCCCACGTGAGGCGGTTGCCACCCGGGCCAACATGGTGCCTGTCCCGGCACCGACAGCCTAGCAGGCTAGGTGAGCCTGCTCGCGTCCAGCTCCCGCATCCCCGCGTCGACCGCGCCGCGGAACACCTCCGCGACCCACTCCGCCCGCCGCTTGAGGTCCAGCCGGCAGACCGGGCACCGGAAACGGAACGTGCCGTCGCGCAGGCTGCCGCCGTCGCCATCGGGCCACCACTGGGCCTGGTAGGCCAGCCCGTGCGGGTAGTCCACCAGCTTCCCGATCCCCTTGCGGGCGTGGCTGCCGCGGCCGGTGCACACCACCGTCAGGGCCGGTCTCACGCCGGTCCCCGGGGCACGAGCTGCACGGACTCCCGGCGGAACCCGCCGCCGCGCACCGCCGGCAGCAGCCGCACCACGCACACCCGGTCGACTACCGCGCGCTGCCGGCCGATGTCCAGCCGCCCGAGCACCTTCCCGGCGTCCGGGTTGCCGGCGAGCCCGGCCAGCGGGTCGGTGCCCGCGGCGGCGTTCAGCGTCGCGGTCACGCTGTCCAGGTCGGCGTTCAGCCGCCGCCGGCGGGTGGTCAGCTCCGCCCCGGTGATGGTGCCGGCCTCCCACAGGTCCCCGGCCTCGGCGATCCTGGCCCGGATGCCGTTGGCCTCGATGGACAGCGCGGCGGTGTCTACCGGCGCCCGCGGCGCCAGCAGCCCGGCCGCGTCCCGGCGCTCCAGCCGGGCCGCCACCACGGTGAGCACCCACTCGTCAGTGCCGGCGATCTCTCGGGCCAGGTGGGCGGTGCGCCGGCACCGGTAGGTGCGCCTGCCGACGCCGTTGATGCTGGCCCGTACCTTCGGGTTCGGGTCGCGGTCGCGGCAGTCCGGATGCCAGCACGCGAACAGCCCGGAGCCGAGCCAGCGGACCTCGTTCACCCCGCCGTTGGTGACCCGTGCTGGGTCGGCCAGGATCGCCCGCACCGCCTCCCACCGGGCCCGGTCCAGGATGGCCGGCCACGGCGCGGCCACCTGCTCCAGAACCTCGCCGCGGTAGGACATGAGCCCGGCGATCCGCGGCCGCACGATCATGTCATTCAGCGTCGAGCGCGCCCACGGCCGGCCGGACACTGTGGTCACCCCCCGCGCCCGCAGGCCGCGTACCACCGCGTTGAGCGACACCCCGGCGAGGATCTGCTCAGCCGCCCGCACGATCTCGACCGCCTCGGCCGGGCGCACGGTCACCCCGTCCGGCTCGAACCCGAACGGCCGTTGCCCGCCCTGCCACTTGCCGGCCTCGGCCTGGCGCAGCTTCGACGCGGCTACCCGCCGGGCGGTGTCCCGGCTCGCCTTGTTGGCGATCGCCACCATCACCCGGGCCTGCGTCACGTCCGCGTCGTTAGCCAGCCGCAGCGAGCCGGTGAGCGACTCGACCGGCAGCCGGGGGGTGGCGGCCTCCACCACGTCGATCAGGTCTTCCAGGTCGCGCGGGTCGCGGCACGCCCGGTCCAGGTCGAGCGCGAGCAGCCCGTCTGCGGCGCCGGACGCGAGCCCGTTGATGATGGTGCGCCAGCCGGGCCGGACCACCCGCAGCTGCGGCCGGTCGTAGCCGGGCACGTACACCTTGCGGCGCTGGAAGGCGCTGGTGTCGTTCTCCACGATCACCGTGCCGACGCCCCAGCCGAGCCGGTCGGCGTGCTGCCGGAGCCGCTTCTCCTGGTCGTCTACTCCGGTGGTGTCGCCGTTCTTAGCGTCGCTGATCCTCGCGTACAGGTACGCGGCCCGCGGGGTTGTGGTCATGCCGGCTAGTGTGTCACACTCTCAGCACGGCTTGGTGGTGCGGAACCCGTCCGGCTCGGCCAGGCCGCGCCGGTCGAACGCGTCGACCCGGCGGGCCAGCTCGGCGTGGACCTGGTCAGCCGCGGTCACCAGGTCGAGCAGCTGCCTGCGCAGGGTCTGGTCGTCCAGGCTGAGCACGTCGGCGGCCGCCAGCGCGTCCAGCCCGGCGGCGATCTGGTCGCCCGCCTCAACCTGACTGGTACGCATGTACTAATCTTACCACCAGCCTCGCGTGCAGTCGACAGATCGCAGAGAGCCTGATTCCCAACTGTGACAGTGTGTTCGAATCCTGCTGGCCAGGCAGCCGGTAACCATCTAAACCGGACTGATGCCACCCCGCTGGGGCAGCTACTCCGAGGGCTCCGGCACCGAGGGGCACTCCACCTCCGGATTCACTCCAATGTAGTTCAACGGACCCACGAGGATCGTCACCAGCGTCGACCCGACCGAGGCACAGTCCTGGTCGGAGTTGCTGTAGTAGCCACGCTGTCCCGCCGCAACCGCTCCGATCACCAACCAGATGATCACGACAACCGGAATCCCGATCTTCCTGCGCACAGTGCCCTCCTCATCGGAACAGAGCCTCCCGCAGGCCATCCGGACCAGTCCGAAGTGGCATCCCGACGATACGTCAGGTCGCGGTACCCCGCACCTCGAGAGCACCGGGCGGGTACGCGTCCAGCGCGGCCACGGCCGCCGCCCGTACCTCGGGCTGGCCGTCGGTACGCAGCTGCTGCAGCGCCTCGACCACCTCCCGGTCCGGAAACTGGAGCTCGCCCAGCCGGCGGGCCGCCGAGAGCTGCCGGTCCGGTGCCGCCGACGACCGCAGCTCGGCGAGCAGGAACTCCCGGTAGCGGCGCAGGAAGTGGTTCTGGAACTCCAGCGCCCGCTCGCACAGTGCCCGCAGCTGCCGGCGATCCGGTTCGGCGGTCGGGATCAGATAGTGCCACCGGTTGCGGCACAGCTCGTGAACGCCGGCCACCAGGTCGGTCCACTGGTCGGCGACGTGCTCCCGGTAGAGGTCGACACTGGCGCGCTTGTCCCGGACGTACCGGCCGGTCTGCAGAGCGACGATCGCGGTCGCGGTCCAGCCGACCGTTCCCACCAACAGCTTGGTGCTGGGCACATCGATCCCATCCGGTCCCGGGACCAGCCACTGGTCGTAGCCGAAGAACGGGCCCTCCGGATCGAGGTGCCGCAGCGGGTAGGTGAGCACCGGCGAGTCCCGCCGCTGGACCGGAAAGGTGTAGTTGGAGTACGGGGCGTCCACCACCGCCCGCAGGTACGCGTCGGGTTGCAGCTCCGGCAGGTCCGGACGGATGTCCTGGCCGTGCAGCAACCGGGTGGCGTGCTTCAGGTTCTGCGCCAGCGCGTGGTTGTCCGGCTGCCGCAGCTGGTGCTCACTGACCACGATGATCTCGAGCAGGATCGGGCTCAGCAGCGCGCAGGAGCGGGCCACCGCCCAGGCGCTGCGGACCTCCACCCGGTCGTCCGGGAACCGGTCCTTGAACACCACGAACAGATCGAGATCGCTGCCCGCGGCCCGGGTGCCGGTGGCGTAGCTGCCGCGCAGGTAGCAGCCGCGGATCCGGTCCGGAAACGCCTGCCCGAACACGCCGGTCACGCCCTGCACGATCTTGTCGGCGGCCGGGTCGCCAGTCGACTCCCGCAGGACCGGCTGGACCGGCAGGCCCGGCAGGCCCGGCTGGCTCACTTTGGCGGCCTCCCCTCTGCCCGGTTGCCCGTCGGTCACGGTAGCCCAGGCGGAGCCGCCGGCTCGGCGCAGCCCGCGGCGCAGCACCCCGGTCGCCAGCGCCAGGCAGGCCGCATCGAACACCAGCAACGCCCCGAGCGTCCGGGCGAGCACCGCCGGCTGCCAGCCAACCACCACCAGGCTGCGAACCGCGTCGATCGCGTACGTCATCGGGTTCAGCTGCGCCACGGCCGCCAGCCAGTCCGGCATCAGCGACAGCGGCACCAGGGCGGTGCTCGCGAACGTCAACGGCAGACCGGCGAACCCGGTGATCGGAAAGAACTGGGCATGGCTGCGCAGCGTGAACGCCAGCACCATCGACAGCGAGGTTATCCCGGCACCGAACAGCGCGCCGATCGCGAGACAGGCGGCGATGCCGAGCAGCCCAGCGGCGTACCGCACCCCGGCGGCGTAGGCCGTCAGCAGGATCACCACGCTCTGGGCGCCGGTCAGGCCGATCAGGTACGCGAACCGGCTGGTGACGATCGACAGCCGGTGCACCGGTGCGGCGAACATCCGGACCAGCAGCCCGGTCTCGCGGTCGAACAGCAGAGCTCGACTCCGCCCTGCAGGCAGGCGTTGAAGACGGTCATCACCACCGCGCCCGCGGTCATGAACCGCAGGTAGCTGCCGCCCAGCCCGGCCGCCGGCTCGGCCAGACCGGCGAACAGGTGCCCGAACAGCAGCAGCCACACCATCGGCTGGGCCAGCAGCGCCGCGATCGTCAACGGTTCCCGGCGCAGCCGGGCCAGCCACCGGCCGAGCAGCGCCTGGTGCTCCCGCCACAGCACCGTGCCCAGACCCGGAGGGTGCCCGACAGCGCCGGTCGTTGCGAGGCTCACGGCCCGGTCACCGCCAACAGGACATCGTCCAGGCTGGACTGCCCGTACCGGCGCTTCAGTCTGGCCGGCGTGTCCACCGCCCGGATCTGTCCCTTGTCGATCAGCGCGACCCGGTCGCACAGCAGGTCGGCCTCGTCCAGGTAGTGGGTGGTCAGCAGGACGGTGGTGCCGGTGGCCCGGACCCGCCGCACCTGCCGCCACAACCGCCGGCGGGAGGCGAGGTCCAGCCCAAGGGTCGGCTCGTCCAGCACCAACACCGCCGGGACGTGCACCATGCCCATCGCCAGCTCCAGCCGGCGGCGCATCCCGCCGGAGTAGTCCCGCACCAGCCGGTCCGCGTGCTCGGTGAGCTCGACCAGCGCCAGCAGCTCGGCCGCCCGGCGGTGCCGGTCGGCCGCGCCGAGATGGTATAGCCCCGCGATGAAACGCAGGTTCTCCCGGGCGGTCAGCAGCGGGTCCACCGCCCGCTCCTGCGGCACCCAGCCGACCAGCCGCCGCACCGCGACCGGCCGGCTGGCCACATCGGTGCCGGCCACCCGAACCTCGCCGGCGGTCGGCCGCAGCAGGGTCAGCAGGATCCGGATCGCGGTGGTCTTGCCGGCCCCGTTCGGCCCCAGCAGGCCGAAGATCTCACCCGGGCGGACCGCGAAGCTGGCGCCGTCCAGCGCCCGGGTCGCGCCGAAGTCGCGAGTCAGGTCGGTGACCTCGATCACCGCCGGTGGCCCACCGGCCGGCTCAGCGCTGCAGCTCGCGGTCATGTTCGTTGACCTGGATCAGCAGGCCCTCCGGGTCGTGGACCGTGAACGAGCGCCCGAACGACTCGTCGACGATCCCGGTCGTCGGCTCGAACCCGGCCGTCCGCAGCCGCTCGACCACCGCCTCCAGCGGCTCGTCGGCCTCGAAGGCCAGCTCGATCGGCGGGACCCGGGTCGCCGCCGGCGGGGCATGGTGCAGGGCCAGCGCGCCCTCGCCGCCGCGCAGCTCCACCCACTGGGTCGGCCCCCGCCGGGGCGGCCGGCTCGCGAACCCGAGCCGCAGGCCGAGCGCCAGGTAGAACCGGCGGGCGGCGTCCAGGTCCCGGACATACCGGATCGGCATCGGTGTCATGACCGTCCCTCGTCCTCGTCCTCGTTCTGGTATCGCGCCGCGAGCTCGGTGAGATAGCCCGCTAGCGCCTGCTCGACCAGGCGGGACAGCGACACGCCCTCCTCGATCGCCGCGTGCTTGACCCGGCGCACGAGGTCCCGCGGAAGGTAGACGTTGAACTGCTGCTGGCTCGCCGGATCGATCACGCTAGCAGGCTAGCATACTAGCGCCGCCGGCTGGCGACCCCGACCGGCCGCGGGTACGAGCCGGCTTCCGTACCGGGTGTCCGGGGTGGGCGGCGGCGAAATCCGCCGGCTCGTGGGAGGTTGTGTGTGTGCGGTCACGTTTCCACGTGGTGTCGGCTCTTAGCGTGGTCGAGATGACGGTACGGGTGTCCCCCGGCGCTGGCGCGGTGATCGACGTGATCGGGGAATCCGATGGTCTATGACCTGGTGGTGATCGGCGGCGGGGCAGCCGGGCTGGGCGCGGCCCGGGCCGCCGCCCGCGCGAGGGCGACGGTGCTGCTGGTGTCCGACGGGGCACCGGGCGGTGACTGCACGTTCTACGGGTGCGTCCCGTCGAAGACGTTGATCGAGGCCGCCCGGCAGGGGCTGCCCTACCCCAAGACGGCACAGCGGGTGCGGGACGTGGTGGCGCGGGTGGCGGCGACCGAGCGCCCGGAAGCGCTGCGGCGTGAGGGCATCGACGTGCTGCTCGGCCGGGCCCGGCTGCTGTCGGCCAGCCAGGTCGTCGCGGGCGGACACCGGGTCCAGGCCGGGGCGGTGATCCTGGCGACCGGCTCGCGGCCGACTGTGCCCGCGATCCCGGGACTGGCCACCGCCCGGTTCCTGACCAACGAGACGATCTTCGACCTGCGCGAGCCGCCGGCGTCGCTGGCGGTGCTGGGTGGCGGGGCGGTCGGCTGCGAGCTGGCGCAGGCGTTCGCCCGGCTCGGCAGCCGGGTCACGCTGGTCGAGGCGGCCGACCGGCTGCTGCCCCGCGAGGAGCCGCAAGCGTCGTGGACCGTCACCCGCGTGCTGGCCCGCGAGGGGGTGGAGGTTCGCACCGGGGTGATGGTCGAGAAGGTCGCCGCGGATGGGCGGCTGCTGCTGTCCCGTGGCGAGGAGATCGCCACCGACCAGTTGCTGGTGACGGTGGGCCGCACCCCGGTGACCGAGGACCTGGACCTGGCGGCCGCCGGGGTGGCGACCGACCAGCAGGGGTACGTGACGACCGACGGCTACCTGCGCACCACTGCCAAGGGGGTGTGCGCAGTCGGAGACGTCACCGGGCGGCTGCCGTTCACGCACGCGGCGTACGAGATGGGGCGGGTGGCGGTCGGTAACGTGCTTGGCCGGTGGCGCCGGCCCCGCCGGTACCGACCACACGCGACTCCGTGGGTGACGTTCACCGAGCCGGAGGTCGGCCGGGTGGGGTTGACCGAGGCGCAGGCGGCGCGGGTGCCCGGCGCCCGGGTGGCGTACCTGCCGCTGTCCGAGACCGACCGGGCGGTGGCGGCCGACCGCACCGACGGGTTCGTCAAGCTGATCGCCGGGCCACGGCGGCTGCTCGGCCGGCTGGGCGGTGGGCGGATTCTCGGTGCCACGATCGTGGCCGAACGAGGTGGGGAGATGATCCACGAACCGGCGCTGGCGATGGCGACCCGGATGTTCGCCGGCCGGCTCGCGGCCGCCACCCACGCCTACCCCACCTGGTCGTACGCGGTGCAGCTGGCCGCGGCGCAGTTCGTGATGGAGATCGGCGGCCGGACCGCCCGCCCGGCCCAGCCCGACTAGCCGCTCGGCTTCTCCACCACGAGCAGCGTGTAGCCGAGTACGCCGTCGGCGACCGCCTGGCGGGCGGCGGCGAGGACCTCGCCGGCCCGGTGCAGGTCGAGGCCGAGCCGTTCGGCTTCGCCGCGGGAGGTGAGCGCGACCAGCCTCAGCCGGGCATCGATCTGGTCGATCATGCGGGCAATCGCGTTGTCGTGGCGCTCCGCCGGTCCCCGCAGCCGTAGCCCCGCACCGGCGAGCAGGGCGGCGTAGCCGGCGGCCGGTCGGGCGTCGGCGATGCAGGCGACCCAGGCGGCGAGCCCGGTCAGTGCGGCCGGGAGCCGGTCCGGTTCGGCGGTGACGTCGGTGATGCCGAGCCGACCCCCGGGACGGAGAACCCGGGCGAGCTCGGCCGCGGCGGTCGGCTTGTCGGGGAAGGTGCAGAACGCGCACTCGCAGACCACCGCGTCGACGCTGGCGTCGGGCATCGGCAGCCGTTCGGCGTCACCGACCTGGAACCGCACGCCGGGCAGGTCCGCCACGGCCTCGGTGGCGCGGGCCACGTTGACCGGGGACAGGTCGATGCCGGTGACCGAGACGCCGTACCCGGTGGTCAGCAGCCGGGCGGTGGTGCCGGGGCCGCTGGCCACGTCCAGCACCGCCTGCCCGGGACGCAGGGCGAGCTGGTCGGCCAGCCACCGGGTCAGTGCCAGCCCACCCGGGTGGTACGCCTCGCCGAGCAGCATCGCCACCAGGTCGGAGGAGTACGCGGTGGCGCAGCAGCTCTTGACCTGCTCCACATTGGTCATCGTAGGCTCCTCCCGACGTTGGTGGTGTCGACCGGGCCGCGGAGGTGTCCATTGTGACGGGAGATCCTCGACCCGTACCGGGAGTCGGTGAGGATCGGCTGCAGTGGCGTGGCGTTGGGGACCACATCGGGCACGGACACGCCGGACATCTGCTCGCGGACCCGCTCCCGGTAGCCGACGCTGTTGTAGGCGCAGAACGGGATCAGCCGCCCGTCCGGGGTGATCTCCTCGACGCAGCACTTCATCAGCTGCCTGACGTTGAGAGTGTACGGGTCCTGGAAGTCCTGAATCACGATCATGAACGCGCGGTCGGTGAGGTTGGCGATCGCTTCGGGCAGGTTGACCCCGCAGGCGTCGGCGCAGTCCAGCGCCTCCACAGCCGCTCGCAGCTTCTCCTCGGTGGTGTCGGTGCCCATGAACGCGGAGGCGGACCACAGCTTCTCCAGCGCCTCCCGCACCGCGTAATCCGGCACCACCCGGTTCGACACGTAGTCCAGGTAGTCCTCCACGTTGAGCAGCCGCGGGATCGGCACCACTCCGAAGCCAGGCTGGCCCGGGGTGCCCTCGCTGAGCAGGTAGGTGATCGAGCGGCAGCTGGGGAAGCAGCACGGCACCGGGAAGAAGTCGGTGGCCTGGAACCAGTCCGGGCGTTGGGCGGCGATGCCGTGGATGAGGTCGGAGTTGGTGAGCCGGGTGAGCGGGTCGAACTCGAGGTGCCGGCCGGAGTGGGTGACCGGCTGGAAGGACACCGAACGCACCGCCGGGTGGGCCAGCCCGTACTCGATGATGTCACCGAGCTCGTGGTCGTTGAGGCCGCGCTCGACCGCGGCGACCAGCGTGACGGTCAGCCCGGCCTGCGCGCAGTTGTCCAGCGCCCGCTGCTTGACCTCCCGCAGGTCCTTGCCCCGGATCTGCCGGTGGGTGCGCTCCTCGAACCCGTCGAACTGTAGGTAGATGTTGACCGAACGGCCCGGGACCCGGTTGCGTTGCGCCAAGGCGGCCACGAAGCCGCGGTCGGAGGCCAGCCGGATCCCGTTGGTGTTGAGGTTGACCGCCCGGATCGGGCGGGCCTGCGCCAGGTCGATGAACTCGAGGATGTGCTTGTGGATGGTGGGCTCGCCACCGGAGAACATCACCACCTCGGCCTCGCCCTCGCTGTCCACGAACACGTCGAGCATCGCCGCGCACTGGTCGAGGGTGATGGAGTAGCCGTCGGGCTGGTGCCCGGAATCGGCGAAGCAGATCGGACAGTCCAGGTTGCAGCCGGTGTTCACCTCGATGATGCCCAGGCAGGCGTGCTGCTTGTGCTCCGGGCACAGGCCGCAGTCGGACGGGCAGCCGTCGCGTACCTCGGTCTGGAACGCCAGCGGGATCGTGCCCGGCTTGTTGAACCGGGCCGAGGCAAGGTACATCTGCGCGTCGCCGTAGACCAGCGCCTCGAACGGGCCGTGCTCGCGGCACCGCTTGCGCAGATACACCTTGTCGTCGCGGATGTTGACCTGGGCGTCAACCACCACCTTGCACACCGGGCAGATCGACTTCGTGTACTCCACGAACACCTCGTCCCGGTCCCGCTTCCGGGGTGGTGGGGTCGGGGCGGGCGTGGTGATCTCGGGAACCGTCATGCCGCCAATCCTCGCCGATCGTCGGGCGTGGTTTGTGTAACCCAGGTCACCGACGCCGATCGAGGGGTGACCGTACGGTTCCGACGCGAGTGATCACGGGATTGCTTGCTGGCCACTGGACTACCTAACGAAGGGAGATGTCGACAATGACTACCGGAAGCCCGGCCATGACCAGATCCGTCTTGGTCAGTCGGGCCGGCGCCGGAGTGATCGGCGGGCTGGTCGGCGGCATCGTGTTCGGGTTGATGACGGCGGCCGACGACATGCTGCCGATGATCGCCATGCTGGTCGGTGCCGAGTCGGTCGCCGTCGGATGGCTCGTGCACTTCGCGATCGCGATCTTCATCGGCGGCACGTTTGCGGTGATCTTCGGCAGGCTGGCCCGGTCGTGGTGGGTCTCGACCGGGATCGGCCTCCTGTACGGCGCGCTGTGGTGGGTGCTCGGCTCAATGTTGATCATGCCACTGTGGTTGGAGCTGGTCGGCAACGAGGGGATGGCCGAGATGGTGCTCGTCTGGAACGACACCACCCGCAACAGCCTGTGGGGTCACCTGGTGTTCGGGGTCCTGCTGGGCCTGGTGTACGGGCTGCTGGGGCAGCGGATGGCCACCCGGAGCTGACCGTGTCCACCACGGTGTCCGCGGGGCCGGGCCGGTGCCCGGCCCCGCGCCTGCCGAACGAGATCCAGCTCCGGCCGCGGACCGCGGTGGTGCCGATGGTTACGAGCCGATGACCTCGGCGCGGCGCTCCCTTCCGGTCAGCGCCGGGGTGGATTACTGTCTGGGTGACAGGCTCGACGCGCTGGATCGGCCGGCGTGGGGGACGGCCCCGCCGCCGTGGGCGCCGGGCCGGCGGGAGGCGACCGCCCGGGTGAAGCGGATGGCGCGTGACAGCACGGTCTACGACGACCGGCTGGCCCTGCTGGGCGAGATCGACATCTTCGCCGACCTGAGCCGGTCGGAGATGAAGGTGATCGCCGAGGCGGCCCCGATGCGCACCTACCCGGCCGGTGCGATGCTGTACTCGCCGCACCAGAGCATCGAGGCGTTGTTCATCCTCAAGCGTGGCCGGATCCGGATCTTCCGGGTCTCGCCGGACGGGCGGGCGCTGACCACCGCGATCATCCAGAAAGGCACGATCTTCGGGGAGATGGTGCTGCTCGGCCAGCAGATGTACGACAACTACGCCGAGGCGCTGGAAGAGGCGCTGGTGTGCGTGATGAGCCGGGCCGACGTACACCGGTTCCTGCTCTCGGACACCCGGATCTCGGCCCGGATCACCGAGATCCTCGGCCGGCGGCTGGCGGCGATGGAGCAGCGGCTGACCGACAGCGTGTTCAAGAGCGTCCCGCAGCGCATCGCCGCCACCCTGTGCACGCTGGGCGACCGGGCACCGGGCGGGCGGCGTCCGGCCGCGCTCGGCGGCGGCCCGCCGCAGCTGGGGCTCACCCACGAGCAGGTCGCCGCGCTGGTGGGCACCTCCCGCGAGACCGCGACCAAGGCGCTGGGTGAGTTCGCCGAGCGGGGGTTGGTGAGGCTCGGCCGCGGCAAGATCGTCATCGTCGACCGGCCCCAGCTGGCGGCCGAGGCCGGCGAAGCCTGACGTGCCGGCGACCAGCATGCCAGCGACCGGCATGCTGGCGGCCACCGAACCGCGCCGCCAGCCTCGGTAGCCGCGGCGGGCGACGATGCTCTGGTCGGACTACCTGGCCCGGTTTCACCGCGAACGGGCCGGCATCACCGAGCTGGTGCTGTCCCGCTGCGTGGACCGGGACGGCGCCACCCCGTACGACTGGTTGGCAGAGCTGGCCGGTCCCACAGCGCAGCCGGCGGGCCCGCCCGCCGCCGGCGAACCCGGCGACGCGACCCCGGTGCTGGACCTGGCCTGCGGCAGCGCCCCGCTGTGGCCGCGGCTGGCCGGCCGTACCTACCTGGCCGGCCGTAGCTATCTCGGCGTGGATCGCTCGGCCGCGGAGCTGTCGCTGGCCGCCGGCCGCGGCGCGGCCCCGCTGGTACGCGCGGACGCGGCGGCGCTGCCGGTGGCGGACCGGACGATCCGGTTGGTGGTCTGCGCCATGGCGCTGATGATCACACAACCGCTGCCGCGGGTGCTGGCCGAGATCGGCCGGGTGTTGCGAGCCGATGGGCGGCTGGTCGCGATCGTGCCGGCGAGCCGGCCGTTGACCGTCCGGGACGTCGCGGTGGTGGCCGGCCTGGCCGCCTCCGCCGGCCGGTTGTCCTACCCGAACGATGCGGCGCTGGCCGACCCGGCCGGCCAGTTCCGGGCGGCCGGGCTGCGGCTGGTCGGCGACCAGGCACGCCGGTTCGCGTACCCACTCACCACCCCCGCCGACGCGGACGCGCTGCTCGCCTCGCTGTACCTGCCGGGGGTCAGGCCGCGGCGGGTGCGGGCGGCGCGGGGGTATCTGCGGGCGCTGGCCCGGGTCCACGCCACCGTGCCGGTGCCGATCCGGCGGCTGGACGCGAGGGCAGACCGCCCGCCGGCGTGAGGCGGGCGTCGTTTGCCGGGCGGCCGCCTGCCCGGGTATACATCATGGTGTGCTGATATCAGAGCAGACTGATGTGATCCGGTTGTTGGCCGACCCGCTGCGCGCCCGGATCATCAACCGGCTCGCCGAGGGACCGGCCTGCACCTGTCACCTGGTCGACGAGACCGGTGCCAAGCAACCGAACGTGTCCGGGCACCTGCGGCTGCTGCGCCGGGCCGGGCTGGTGGCCATCGAGCCGCGTGGCCGGTTCACCTACTACCGGCTGCTGCCCGATGCGATCGAGACCACCGCCGCCCAGCTCTTCGAGCTGGCCGGTCGGGCCCGCGCCACCGCCGAGTCCCGTCGGGCGTGTTGATGGCCATCATCGACGCCACCGGGTCCACGGCACCGCCGGTGGTGGCGCGGCTGTCGCGGCTGGACCGGTTCCTGCCGGCGTGGATCGGCCTGGCCATGCTCGCCGGCCTGTTGCTCGGCCGGCTGGCCCCCGGGCTGGGCGGCGCCTTGGAGGCGGTGTCACTCGGGGATGTCTCGCTGCCGATCGCGCTGGGGCTGCTGGTGATGATGTACCCGGTGCTGGCCAAGGTGCGCTACGACCGGCTCCACACGGTGACCGGCGACCGCCGGCTGCTGGTCAGCTCGCTGGTCCTGAACTGGCTGCTCGGGCCGGCGGTGATGTTCGCGCTGGCGTGGGTCTTCCTGGCCGACCAGCCGGCGTACCGCACCGGCCTGATCGTCGTGGGGCTGGCCCGCTGCATCGCCATGGTCATCATCTGGAACGACCTGGCCGGTGGCGACCGGGAGGCCGCCGCCGTGCTGGTCGCCCTCAACTCCGCCTTCCAGGTGCTCGTCTTCGGGCTGCTGGGCTGGTTCTACCTGAGCGTTCTGCCGGGCTGGCTCGGGCTGCCCGGCACCGGGCTGAACGTGTCCGGATGGGACATCGCCGGCAACGTGCTGATCTTCCTCGGGATACCGCTCGCGGCCGGGTATCTCACCCGCCGCCTCGGCGAGCGCGCCCGGGGCCGCAGCTGGTACGAGACGACCTTCCTGCCCAAGGTCGGCCCGGCCGCACTGTACGGGCTGCTGTTCACCATCGTCATCCTGTTCGCCCTGCAGGGCGACGCGATCGCGTCCCGGCCGTGGGACGTGGCCCGGATCGCGGTGCCGCTGCTGGTCTACTTCACGGTCATGTGGGCCGGCTCGTTCGTCCTCGGCCGGAGCATCGGCCTGGGCTACCAGCGCACCACCACCCTGGCCTTCACCGCCGCCGGCAACAACTTCGAGCTGGCGATCGCGGTGGCCATCGCCACCTTCGGCATCACCTCCGGCCAGGCCCTGGCCGGAGCGGTCGGGCCGCTGATCGAGGTGCCCGTCCTGGTGGCGTTGGTCTACGTCAGCCTCGCCCTCCGGCGACGGCTGTGGAGCACCACCGAGCAGAGAGTATGACCATGGCCGAGATCCCCTCCGTCCTGTTCGTCTGCGTGCACAACGCCGGCCGCTCGCAGATGGCCGCCGGGTGGCTGCGCCAGCTCGCCGGCGACCGGGTCGAGGTCCGCTCCGCGGGCACCGAACCCGCCGACCAGGTCAACCCGGTCGCGGTCGAGGCCATGCGCGAGGTCGGCATCGACATCGCCGGCCAGCCCCCCAGCAGGCTCGAGTACGACACCGCCCAGGCCAGCGACGTCATCATCACCATGGGCTGCGGTGACGCCTGCCCGGTCTTCCCGGGCAAGCGGTACGAGGACTGGCCGCTGGCCGATCCCGCCGGCCAACCAATCCACGTTGTTCGGCGCATCCGCGACGACCTCCGAGACCGGGTCCGGCGGCTGGTCGACGAGCTGTAGCCCGCGTCAGATCACGCGCGGTGGTGGCCTGGTCGGCCGATCGTAGGCGGCATCAGCCGAGACCGATCCTGCACTAGACACATCGCTGACTCAATGGCGATAGTGGACCCCGAAGGGGAGGGAGGGTCAGTGGCTAACCGGGTGCACCCATCGAAAAGGATGCCAGGGCGGGTGGTAGGAGCGCTGGTCGTGGTGCTGGTGCTGGTCGCCGCCGGCGCGGTGGTCGGGCTGGTGCTGCAGGACCGGTACCGGGTGCCCGAACAGGACCTGTTCGGCGGCTCCCCCTCCCCGACCCCGTCTCCCACCCCCGAGCCGGGAGCGGACATCACCGGCCCGCTGGACCTGTTGCTGGTCGGCATCGACCCACGGCCGGACCAACCCGAGTGGGTCCCGAACGCCGACGCCGTACTGGTCCTGCACGTCAACGCCAGGCTCACCCGCGGATACCTGTTCTCGCTTCCGCGCGACCTGCTGGTCGACGTCCCGGCCTTCGAGCCCTCCGGCTTCGACGGCGGGCGGACCAAGCTCACCCACGCCATGAGCCGCGGCAGCCAGATCCCCGGCCAGGACCTGCCCGACCGCGCGCAGGGCTTCGCCCTGCTGGCCGAGACGGTGCACGAGTACACCGGGATCGAACGGTTCGACGCCGGCGCGGTGCTCAACTTCGCCGGCTTCACCGACCTGGTCGAAGCGGTCGGCGGCCTGGACGGCTTCTACGTCGACCAGCCGGTAGCCTCCCAACACCGGCACCCGGACGGCTCGCACCGGACGCTCCGACCGGGTGGCGGCGGGTACGTCGGCCCCCAGAAGGTGTACGAGGTCGGTGAGCAGCGCCTGGCCGGCTGGGAAGCACTGGACTACGCCCGGCAGCGGTACATCGACGGTGCCGACTACGCCCGGCAGCGGCACCAGCGCCAGCTAATCCAGGCGCTGGTCCGGGAGCTGTTCGCGCAAGACCTGGTGACCGACCCGGCCGGGCTGGACCGGGTGGTGCAGACAGTCGGCGACGCACTGGTCTTCGACGGCCGCGGCCAGCGGTTGATCGACTTCGCGTTCGCGTTGCGGCGGCTCAACGCCGACCGGATCGCACTTGTCGGCCTGCCCGGCAGCAGCGTCATCAACGGCGGGAGCTACCAGGGTGAACGGCTCGACCCGGTAGCGGATGACTTCCTGGCCGCGGTCCGTGACGACCGGGTCGCCGGGTTCCTGGCCGACCATCCGGGGCTGCGTGACGGCCAGCCCTGACCACTGCCGCCCTCCCCCGCGACCCCGGCGACGTTGGTGGGACAGGTCGACGTGATGCCCGGCGCCGGGGTGGCTGGCCGGGTCGGTGTGCACCGTGGCCGATGTCAGGCGTGGCACGGCGTGGGTGAGCTGGTGCTCGGCATCGGCGGCGATCTCGTGCGCGGCCAGCAGGCTCAGGTCCGCGTCCAGGACGATGTCGGCCTCGGCATGCAGCCGGTGACCGATCCACCGCAGCCGCACCGCACCGATGCCGCGTACCCCCGGGATAGTCCGGAGGGTGGCCTCGGCCCGATCCACCAGCTCTGGGTCGACCGCGTCCATCAGCCGCCGGTACACCCGCCGGGCGGCATCCTTGAGGACGAACCCGATCGCCACCGTGATCGCCAGCCCGACCACCGGGTCGGCCCACCGCCAGCCGATCCAGGCACCGCCGGCGGCGGCGACCACCGCCAGCGAGGTGAACCCGTCGGTGCGGGCGTGCAGCCCGTCGGCGACCAGCGCCGCCGACCCGATCCGCCGACCGACCAGAATCCGGTAGCGGGCCACCAGCTCGTTGCCGGCGAACCCGACCACGCCGGCCGCGGCCACGTACGGCAGATGGCTGACCTGCGCCGGATGCAGCAGCCGGTCGATCGCGGTCCAGCCCGCGGCGACCGCCGAGGCGGCGATCACCGCCACGATCAGGATGCCGGCCAGGTCCTCCGCCCGGCCGAAACCATAGGTGTACGCGCGGGTGGCGGCGCGCCGGCCGAGCAGGAACGCGACCGCCAGCGGCACCGCGGTCAACGCGTCGGCGACGTTGTGCAACGTGTCGCCCAGCAGCGCCACGGACCCGGACCGGACGACGATCACCGCCTGAGCGACCGCGGTCACACCCAACCCCAGCAGGGAGATCCACAGTGCGCGTAGCCCGGCGCGGGAGGTCTCCAGCGCCGAGTCGACCCGGTCAGCTGGGTCGTGCGAGTGCGGCACCGCCCGGTGCCGCAGCCGAGACCACCACCCCCTGACCCTCCGGTCACCGTCACCGTCACCCTCACCGTGGTCGTGCTGGTGCTGGCCGTGGGGTCTGTCTGGTACGGACACCTGGACCTCCTCACTTGTCCGGGTTCTGCCCGGCCCCGGCCGTGCCGGGCCGGCATCGGCATAATATGTGCTCATGTACGCACGCGACAACGGTGCAGGAGCTGGTCAGCCGCTACTGCAACTACCCGGCGATGCCCGGGTCGAGGCAGCCACGGTGATGCTGCGGCTGCTGGCCGACCGCACCCGGCTGCGGCTGATGTGGCTGCTCTGCCACGGCGAGCACGACGTGACCACGCTGGTCGAGGCGGTCGGGGTGGCCCGGCCGGCGGTCTCGCAGCACCTGGCCAAGCTACGGCTGGCCGGGCTGGTCAGCACCCACCGCGCCGGCCGCCGCGTGCTGTACGCCGCCCGCCACGGTCACATCCGCCGGCTGGTCACCGAGGCGCTGCACGCCGCCGAGCACGAGCTTTCCGGCGCCCTCGACCACCCATGACCGCGCTCCGGTTGGCCCGGTCGGCGTCCACAGTCACCTCTGACGTGTGTTGCGGCGGCGGGCGGGTACGGAGAAGATGAACGCCATGGTCGATGCTCCCACCGGGCGGTTCTCCGCCCACTTCGAGTACGAGCGCCCGCGCTCCCTGCCGATCGAGACGTTCCCCTACCTGCGAGACGCGCTGACCGGAGACCGCCTCGACGTTGCCGCGCTCAACCTGCCGCCGGACCGCGCCGCCGAGCTGGGGCCGCTGCTGCAGCGCACGGAGTCCGCACTGCGCTCGCTCGGTGACGTCGGGCAGGTCCACACCCACAAGTGGGGCGATGGTGGGGCGCACCTCCACCTGTGGCAGATCGTCCGGCCGCACGGGATGGTCCAGGCGCGCGGGGTGGGGCTGACGGTCTGGCTCCGTGCCCTTTCTGCCCTTCCCACCGAGGTCTGGGACGCCGCCTGCCGAGACTTCGCCCGCCAGATGGCTCGCGGCGGCGGCACCGCCCACCACTGAGCCAGCCGCGGCGCCGCGCTATCCACCGGCTGGTTGATCGATTGGTCGGCAAAGTGGTGGCACGAGACCGGTCCGCTGATCGATGACATGGCCTGCAGCCTGGGCGAGAGTTGCTGCGGGCGTCCGTCAACGTCAGGCAGCCGCGCCGGCGACCGAGTGGGATGCCGTTGGAGGGTTGGAGATGGAGTTGCAGGTTCACCCGCCGGCGAGTACTCATACGCTGGGCCGGGATCTCGGCCCGGTCGGCCGGCTGGCGAGGGTGGTGGCGGGCCTGGCCAGCCTCGGTCTGGGCGGGTGGTTGGCCACCGAGGACGGGTTGACCGCGGTGGATGTCGCCGCGATCGGTGGGTACGTGGTGTTGATCGCCGGGTTCTATCTGGCGGCGACGGCCGTGCTGGGTCGAAGGTTGCTGGCGCGGATCAGCCCGTGGACTGCTACTACGCTGTTTCTGACTCCGGTGGTTGTCCTCGCGCTGCTGCCGGGTGTGCCGAACAACCTCCGGGCCGCGATATTCATCTACTATGGCGTGTCGCTGCTGCTGATCGCCGCGATCGGGTACGGCGGCTGCGAGGTGGTAGGGATCCCGATGGCGGTGCTGCGCCGCCGGGACGTGGTCTACTGCCCGCTGAACGCGATCGACGCGGTGGAGCGGCCGCTGGCGCAGGTCCCGCACCGGCCGACGGCGCTGGTGGCCGGTGGGCTGGTGGCCG
The DNA here is from genome assembly GCA_009377645.1 of Micromonosporaceae bacterium. Classification (GTDB taxonomy): domain Bacteria; phylum Actinomycetota; class Actinomycetes; order Mycobacteriales; family Micromonosporaceae; genus Natronosporangium. The sequence continues at coordinate 28,492 of WHTQ01000047.1, forward strand.
CCGCCGGGGTCCTGCTCGGCGTTGACGAGTTCGCGCCGGACGGCGGCGGCTGGCTGCCGGTGGATGCGCGGTGGGCCGCGGTGCTGCTGCTGCCGGCGATCGTCGTCCTGGGCCGGCTCGCGTGGCTGGCCCGAGCCGACGGCGAATCGCCCAGCCCAGGGCGGCGTACCGGCAGCGTCCTGGGCGTCGTAACGCTGGCCGCCGCGGCGGTCATCACGGCGGTGACCGGCTCGGTGTCGTTGTTCTTCACCGCGGTGTTGGCGCTGATGCTGGTTGGTGGGGTGGTGGCCGCCCTATGGCGGGTGGCCGCCGCTGGCCGCAGGCGTACGGCATCGTCCGCGACCAACCACGGCCCGGATGCGTGGTAAGGAGATGGCGTGCAGGGCGGACGCGCACACCTCCGCGCCCGCCCCAAGACCACACACCCACCCAGACGACCCGACTAGCGCGGCCAGCCCGTACCGGCGATGCCGAGCTTCTCGGCGTACGCGTCGTGGAGCTCGTCCCAGCCGTAGTTCCGTGCGTCGTTACCGCGGATCGGGCCGATCGGCCGCCCGTCGAGCAGATGCTCGGCGACTACCAGGCAGAGGTGCCAGCCAGCAGCCACCTTCGGCAGCCAGTCCCGGTCCTCGACCGTATGGCGCAGGGTCAGCCGGGTCCCGGAACCGGTCGCGGCGAGCTCCCACCGCAGCAGGTCGGTGCCCCAGCTGTACTCCAGCAACGTTGGCGGCTCGGCGTGGCGTACCACCGCCGGCAGGTCCACCGATGTCTCTGCGTCGATCATCGTCAGGGTCGCCTCGCCGACCGTACCGAGGTTGCGGTCCGCGGTGTATGGCGACCACGCGTACAGCTGCTCCGGTTCGGTCAGTGCCGCCCACACCCGCTCCGGCGGGTGCCGCAGGTCCCGGACGAAGACCAGCGTCCACCGGTCTTCGCTAGCCTGGCTGTCGACCTCGAACAGCGGGCCCAGGTCCAAAGTGTTCCCGTCCATCGTCATCGCTCCTCCTGGTGGTCGGGCTGGTGGTCAGACCGGTTGTCGAGATGGCGCTCAAGGGCGTCGAGGTGCCGGTTCCACAGCCGGCGGTAGGGCGTGAGCCACTCGTCGAGCGCCTCCAGCGGACCAGTCTCGATTCGGTAGATGCGCCGCTGCGCGACGATCCGGCTGGTGACGAAGCCCGCCTCGCGCAGCACCTTCAGGTGCTTGGACATGGTGGGCTGGCTGACCGCGAGCGCGGTCACCAGCTCACCGACGCTGCGTTCGGACTGGCGGAGCCGGTCCAGGATGCGGCGCCTGGTCGGCTCCGCGAGGACGGCGAACGCGTCAACTGGCACGGAACCTAGTATTCTCCATCAAGCATATGCTTGTCAAGGCATGTTATGAGCCGTCCGGCCGAACCCGAAGGGTTACGAAGGGAAACTGACTCGGCGCTTTCGCAGGCCAAGGCTGGTTGACTGTGGACCTAGCGGGAGCATTATCGAAACTTTCCCCGCCCCTGGCACGCATGGTCACGGTGCACCTGCAGATCAGGCAGAGGACCAGGCGTTTCGCCAGTCGTGAGGTGTCCTGCGTCCGGCAGCAAACGAGGGTCAGCGAGGCTGCCCTCCCACCAGCACCCCGGTACCGGTCGAGAATGGACGGCATGACCGCCTCACCAGACCCGGGTTCCGCAGAGCCCGGCGACCTCGGCGCATTCCTCAAGGCCCGCCGAGCGCAGCTGCGACACCTGGGCCAGCCCCGACGACAGCGGCCAGCGGCTCATGATCCTCACCGCAGAACCGGGCAGCCCTTCTGACGACTCACTCCGCATCCTCACCGCGTGGACGGCGCAACATCCACCTGCTGCCAGCGCGAGCACGACGCCCGAGGGATGAGCTGGCACACGCTAGCTGCCGCGGACATCGTTTGCGGGGGGTCCACCCCTCGGGTGACGACTGACATATTTTGCATTTCGTCAGTCGTCACCCGATGATCGTCAGAGGCCGGGGAGTCCGGCGGCAATGGCGATGAGGAGGAGACGGATGGACAGGCGCAGATTGGGAACCAACGGACCCAAGGTGTCGCGGCTCGGGTTGGGCGCGATGGGTATGTCGGACATGTATGGCTCGGCGGACGACGCGGAGAGCATCGCCACGATCCATGCGGCGATCGACGCTGGAATCACGTTGATCGACACCGGGGATTTCTACGGATCGGGTCACAACGAGTTACTGATCCGAGACGCGCTCGGGCAGCGCAGCCGCGACGATGTAGCGATCAGTGTCAAGTTCGGGACTCGGCGGAGCCCTGATGGCGGGTTTCAGCCGGCGTCGCCAGACACCGACCCGGTGGCGGTCAAGGACCGGCTGGCGTTCACGCTGCGCCGCTTGGGCACTGACCATGTCGACATCTACCGGCCGTCGCGGCTGAACCCCAACGTCCCGTGGAGGACACTGTCGGCGCGATCGCCGACCTCGTCCAGGCGGGCTACGTGCGCTATATCGGCCTCTCCGAGGTGAGCGCAGTGACGCTGCGGAAGGCGGCCGCCGTGCACCCGATCAGTGACTTGCAGATCGAATACTCGCTGCTCTCCCGCGGCATCGAGGAGTCGATTCTGCCAACCGCCCGCGAGCTGGGAACCGGTGTCACCGCGTACGGCGTGCTTTCCCGGGGCCTGCTGTCGGGACACTGGAAGCCGGATCGGGAACTGACCGGCAACGACTTCCGGGGGCACGTGCCGCGATTCCAGGGCGAGAACCTTAGGGCGAACCTGGCCCTGGTCGACGCACTGGAAAAGGTTGCGAAGTCCATGGGGATTACGGTCGCGCAGGTGGCCATCGCGTGGGTTGCCTCCCGCGGAACCGACATCGTGCCTTTGGTCGGTGCGCGCCGCCGCGACCGGCTTGCCGAGTCGCTTGCCGCCGCGGATCTGGCCCTCACCAAAGACCATCTCGCGGCGATCGAAGCGGCCATCCCGGCGGGTTCGGCGGCCGGTGACCGCTACCCCTCGCAGCAGATGGCGGTGCTCGACAGTGAGCGCTGACCAGTCGATAAATATGCCCAAGGTTGTCGTCATCACCGGGGCAGGTACCGGGATGGGCCGGCTCGCCGCGCAGGCACTCGCGCTGGCCGGCCACACCGTGTACGCCAGCATGCGGGGTATCGAGTCGCGCAATGCAGAGAAGGCCGCGGAGGTCCGAGCGTTCGCCGCGGAGCACGGCGTTGACCTTCGGCCCTTGGAACTCGACGTGCTCTCGGATGAGTCGACGCATGCCGCGGCGCACACCGTGCGGCACAACCAGGAGCGGCTCGACGTGCTGGTGCACAACGCCGCCCACCTCTACTTCGGGATCACCGAAGCCTTCCCGCCGGAGCAGATTCTGCGTGGGTTGGACACCAACGTGGTGGGTGCCCTGCGAGTCAACCGCGCCTTCCTGCCGATGATGCGGCACCAGCGGTCCGGCCTCCTGGTCTGGGTAGGCAGTGGCTCGACCAGGGTGGTCCCTCCGTTCCTTGGCCCGTATACCGCCGCGAAGGCCGCGTTCGACTCCTTCGCCGAGTCGATCAGCTACGAGACGATCGAGTTCGGTATCGACACGACGATCGTCATGCCGGGCATCTTCGTCGAGGGCACCTCGCACTTCCCCAAAGCCGAGTTCCCGGCCGACGTCGAGGTGCAGCAGGAGTACCTCACGCTTTACCAGCCGTACCTAGACCGCAACGAGGAAGCCTCGCGGGGGATGACGCTCCCGGGCCTGACTCCGGACGTGCAGGGCGTCGCCGACGAGATCGTCCGCGTCGTCGACCTTCCTGCAGGCTCCCGCCCGTTCCGGACCACGGTCGACTACACCGGCGTCGGAGACGTCGCCGTCAATGAGGCGGCCGATCGGAGCCGCCGCCAGTTCATGCAGCGATTGACCATGCCCGACCTGCTACCGACCGGGCCCGGAGTCGTCGATGGCCTTGGCGTCGGCGAACTGGCAGTTCCTAAGCTGGACTCGGCGTAGTGAACGCCAGAGCACACGCGACAGTGGGTGCGGGACCAACCACACACTGGCCCCGCATCCGCGCGTCGCGTTCGCGCACATGATCCGTATGACAGGAAGAGCACATGGCTGACACCGTTCTCACCCGACAGCAGATTCTCGCCACGACCGAGGATGTGCTGCGGCGGTACGGCCCGGCGAAGGCCAACGTCGCAGATGTCGCCCGCGACCTCGGAGTCAGCCCCGGGAGCATCTATCGCCACTTTCCGACCAAGGCGGCACTACGCGAAGCAGTCACCCGCGCCTGGCTCGACCGCACTCACGCGGGTCAAGACGAGATTGCCACGAGTGATGCCCCCGCCTCGGAGCGGTTGCGCCAGTGGCTGACCGCGTTGTTCGACGCTAAGAAAAAGCACTCACGCGAGGAACCCGAGCTGTTCGCCACCTTCAGCGCGCTGACCGCCGAACACGGCGAAGTCGCCATCGAACACGTGCAGGATCTCACTCGACAGATCAGAACGATCATCCAGGCCGGCGTCGAAAGGCATGAATTCTCCGACACGGACCTCGACGCGGCAGCGATCGCAGTCTTCCAAGCGACGGCCCCGTTCCACAACCCCCTGCACGTCACAGAATGGGCCAACCCCGGAATCGACGCGGTTTCCAAGCGGTGACAGACCTCGTCATCGCCGCCCTCTGTGTCAAGCTCTGATGAGGCAAGATCTGAACTAGAAACGTTGTCCCAGAGGGCGAGCGAGGAGTCTGTTCCCTAGTGAGTTCGACTGTTCAGCAGGTGCCTGATCCGGAGGTTCCGGCGAGGGCACGGTCGCGGA
>WHTQ01000079.1 GCA_009377645.1 Micromonosporaceae bacterium
CGCCTCCCGCTCCCGCCCGACGTCCACCAGGGCCAGCGACAGGAACGCCCGCACCGCGTCGTCCAGCTGGTCGGACCCGGCGTCCAGCTCCGCCGACAGCAGCTCGACGCTCTCGCCTGGCCGGCCGAGGTTGCGCAACGAGCTGGCCAGCTGGATCACCGCCTGGCGCCGGCGCTCGCCGGTCAGCCCCCGGTCGAGGGCCTCCTGGTACAGCGGGACGGCCCGGTCCGGGTCACCGGTCGAGTCGAACGCCGCCGCCCGCTCGAACCGCCCGACCGCGCTGTCCGCGGGCAGCTCGGCCGCCAGCTGCTCGATCCGCGCCAGGAACTCTGCCTCCGGTAGCCGGTCGATCGATGCCCAGGCATCCGCCACCCGCTGCTCCCAGTCGGCTCCACTCACGGCGCCCACGCTACAGCGCCGGCCGCGGCGACCGCACCGGGCCGCGGGAAGGCTCAGACGGAGCCGGCCGCCCGCGCGACCCGCTCCAGCCGGCCGCGGTAGCTCTCCCACCAGGCCTGGTCGCCCGGCGCCATGTTGTCGTTGCCCTTCCGCAGCCCGACCGCCCCGTCGACCAGCTCCCGGACGATGTCGGCGTGGCCGGCGTGCCGGTTGGTCTCGGCGATCATGTGCACGAGGATCCGGTGCAGCGTCACCTCGCTGCGGTCGGGCGGCCACCATGGAACGTGGCCGATCGCATCCAGCGCCAGGGCGTCGATCGTCGCGTCCGAGTGCGCCCAGACCCGGTGATACAGCCCGACAATCTGCTCCCGTGACTCCTCGGCGGTGGCCCACATGTCGTCGTTCGGTTCGGCGTCCTCGTCCAACCATGGCAGCGGCTCGCCGAACGGGCGGCCGAACGTGCCGCCGAAGTATCCCGCCTCGACGCTGGCCACGTGCTTTACCAGCCCCAACAGGTTGGTGCCGGTCGGCACCAACGGGCGACGGACGTCGTACTCCGAGACCCCCGCCAGCTTCCAGAGCAAGGCTTCCCGGGCGGCCCGCAGGTAACGATGGAGGTCCGCCTTCGGATCTGTTCCGGCCATGCCGGACAGTATGGCACCGACGACTGCCCTGGTCGGCCCCTGCGCTGGACCGCCGTTCACACCCGAAGCAGTCGCACCAGGCCGGTGGTCTCCGGCGCCTCGGCGAGCCCGTCGACCGCGTCGACGACCGCGGCGGCGTGGTCGGGCTCGAGCACGCCGGCGGTGAGGCGCCGGAACTTGTCGGTCGCGGCCGACCAGTCGGGGTGGACCAGGTGACGGGGCAGATCGTCCGCTGTGGCGGACAACGCCCGGCCGTCGCGCAGCACGATCGTCACCGATCCGTCGGTGAGCCCCCAGGTCGCGACCCCATCGACGTGGATCCTGGCGGCGAGCGCGTCCAGCGCCGGGTCGCCGAGCCCGCGGGTCACGCTCTGCCGGTCGTAGCGTCCGTAGAGCAGCACCGCGGCGACCGCGAAGGGGCAGCTGACCAGAGCCTGCTCGACCGTGGTGAAGGGGCCGGGATGGACGTACCCGGTGTTGCGGTGCCACCAGGTGTGCAGGACGCGCACCGCCGCCACGTCCGCGGGGTCGACGCGCTCGCCGGCCACCAGCTGCTCGGCCGCCCAGATCGGCCCGACGTTCCAGCCGGCGGTCGGGTAGGGCTTGAAGACCAGCGCGTCGCCGGCCGAGACCCAGTGCTCCCCCAGCCTCTCCACCACCGCCGCGGGCATCCCGTCGGCGAAGCCGTACCCGCGGTAGAAACCGCACTCGCCCTCCAGCGCGGTAGGGGCGCCCCGGTAGCCCGCGCGGGCCAGCTCCGCGGCGAGCACTCCGCTGAGCGTGTTGTGTCCGGTCTGCGGGCAGCGCTCCGACGACCCCCGCAGCAGCGGCTCCTCGATACCGGGCGCGCATAGCGAGGCGCAGTAGGCGAGGCAGTCGGCCATCGCCGCGGCGCCGAGCCCCATCACCCGGCCGGCCGCGGCGCCCGCCCCGAAGGCGCCGGTCGCGGTGGTGCCACGCAGCCCCCGGTCCCCGACCGTGTGGAGGAGGTCGCCACTGCCGATCCGGGCCTGGACCTCGTAGCCCACGGCGACGGCGGCGAGCACCTCCCGGCCGGCGGCGCCGGCCGCCTCGGCCGCCGCGAGGGCCGCGGGCACCACGTTGACCCCTGGGTGCCCGCCCTGCCCGACGTCGTCGTGGACCAGGGTGTGGGCGAGGACGCTGTTGACGAATCCGCAGTCGGCGACGGTTCCCCGCCCGCCGGACAGCCAGTAGGTCGCGGGCCCTCCGCCAGCCCGGGCGGCCGCCAACGCCAGCGCCCGGTCGGTGGTCTCGAACCCCCTGCCGGCCAGCCCGCAGCCGAGAGTGTCCAGCAGCCGGATCCGCGCCAGCTCCACCACCGCCGGGGGGAGGTCCTCGGCGCGGGTGCCGGCCGCGAACGCGCCCAGCGCCTCGGTAGCGGTGGCGGCGGGGCCGGGGCCGCGGCCGCCGCTCACAGCGTCACCATCGCCTTGACGAAGCCGCCCTTGTCGTCGGCGGTGGCCGCCTCGAAGGCCGCCTGCGTCTCCGTCAGCGGGTAGCGGTCCGTGACCAACGCCGCGGTGTCGACCTTTCCGGCGGCCACCAGCCGGACCGCGGTCCGCATGCAGCCGGTCACGCCGGTCGAGCCGACCAGCCGGACCTCCTTGCGCACGACCTGCTCGAACGGGATCGCGGCCAGGCCCGGGGAGTAGGTGAGGACCGTCCCCCGCGGGGCGACGAGGTCGACCGCCCGCTCCTGCACCGACTGCGCCCCGGTGGCTTCGACCACCAGGTCGGCGCCGCCGGGGGTCAGCGCGGCCACGGCGTCGACGAGCTCCACCGCTCGGGCGTCCACCACCTCGTGCGCCCCCAGTCGCCGGGCCAGGGCGAGCCGCCCGGCGTTCCGCCCGACGGCAACCACCTGGCGCGCGGCCCACCCGGCGGCCAGCAGCTGGAGGAAGTAGAGTCCGGCCGGGCCGGTGCCGAGCACCACCACCGACGCGTCCATCCGGTAGGGCACCTGCTCCAGGGCGTGCACGGTCGCGGCCAGCCCGTGGATGCCGACCGCCGCGTCCCAGGCCAGGTGGTGCGGCAGCGGGTAGACGCAGGCGCGCGGCAGGGTGACCAGATCACGGCAGGCGCCGTCGGTCATGTAGCCCATGTCGACCCGCCTGGGGCAGAGGTGGCGGGCGCCGCGCAGGCAGTGGTCGCAGTGGCCGCACCACCCGACCTGCGGGTCGATCACCACCCGGTCGCCGGGGCGGAGGTCCGCCACCCCGGGCCCGACCGCGTCGACCACCCCGGCCCCCTCGTGGCCGACCACCAGCGCCCGGTTCGGGTTGGTCACCCGGCCCCGCCCCTCGAAGTAGTGCAGATCGCCGCCGCAGATGCCCACCGCCCGGATCCGCACCCGCACCTCACCCGGGCCGACCGGCGGCGCCGGCAGCTCCCGCAGCTCCAGCACTCTGGGAGCGGCCCGGACCACCGCCCGTATCGTGTCGCGATCCATGCCTCGACCTCCCGATCCATTGACAAGCCGGCGGCCGAACCTACACTATCGACCAACCAGTTGGTTGGTAAAGTGGGTTCGCCGGGCGGTCCCGCCGGCCGTCCGCGCCGCGCTCGCCCAGGAGGAGGCCCATGGCACCCGATGACGCGCCAGCCAAGCCGCTCGAGGGCACCCGGGTGGTCGACCTCTCCGCTGCGCTGCCCGGGCCCTACTGCACCCAGCTGCTCGCCGACCTGGGGGCGGAGGTGGTCAAGGTCGAGCGACCCGGCGGCGGGGACTACCTGCGCCTGCTCATGCCGGGGGTGTTCCGCCAGTTCAACCGCGGGAAACAGAGTGTGGTGCTCGACCTCAAGGACGACGCCGACCGGGCCACCTTCTGGCGGCTGCTGGAGTCCGCGGACGTACTCCTGGAGGGGTTCCGGCCCGGGGTGATGACCCGGCTGGGGCTCTCGGCCGACCAGGTGCGGCGGCGGCTGCCGCGGCTGGTCTACTGCTCCATCAGCGGCTGGGGCCAGGCCGGGCCGCTCGCGAAGGTGCCCGCCCACGACCTCAACTACCTGGGCGCGGTGGGCGCGCTGCACGACCCGCTCACCGGCGAGGTGTCCGGGCAGCCCACCATGCTGGTGGCCGACCTCGCCGCCGGGATGGCCGCCGCGGCGGCGATCCTGGCGGCGCTGCTCAGCCGGGCCCACACCAACGAGGGCGCGACCATCGATCTGGCGATGGCCGACGTGGTTATGCAGTGGGCGATGGCGACGCACGCCGCGCAGGCCGGCGGCGACGACGCGACCGCCGAGATCTCACCGGCCCACGGCGTCTTCCGCACCGCCGACGGCCGGCTGGTCACGCTCGGTGCCATCGAGGACCATTTCTGGGACCGGTTCTGCGCGATCGCCCAGGACCCGCGGCTGTCCGACCCCCGCTTCCGCACCCACGCGAGACGCAACCGCGCGTTCGCCACCGTACGCCGGCTGCTCGAGGAGGTGATGTGCTCGCGGACCGCCGCGGAATGGATCACGATCGCCCAGGACGCCGACGTGCCCATCCTCCCGGTCCACACCTTCGCCGAAGCGCTCGACCAGCCGCACTTCAAGGAGCGGGCTATGATCGTGCCGGCTGGCGACGGTGGACCACTCAGGACCGGGTTCCCGGCCCGATGGGACGGGGCACTGCTGACCGCCGGCACGACCACCCCCGAGCCCGGAGACGCCGATCCCGGCCAGCGGTAGGACGGGATCCGGGCATCCAATGGTCCCGAAAGGATGGTGCGGGGAGCATGGCAGCGACACCGGAGCCGACGGTCAAGCGCAAGCGATCGCGCAAGCGCACCGAGGACGCGCTGTACGGGGCCGCCGCCGAGCTGTTCTCGCGCCTCGGCTACGCTGGGACCACATTGGACGCGATCGCCCAGCGCACCGGCATCCACAAGAGCACGATCTTCCACTACGTGCAGACCAAGGAGGACCTTCTGGCGATCGTCCTCGACCGCGGTCTGCGCGGCTACCTGGCCCGGCTGGAGGAGATCGTCGCCGACCGCGAGACCGGCTTCCACCAGCGCCTCGAAGCCGCGCTGCGCAACCACCTACGGTTCGTCTTCGAGCAGCGGCGCGAGCTGACGGTCTTCCTCCGGGAACGCAGGCACCTCAGCGGCAGCCGGGGACGCGAGTACCTCCAGATGGCCAACCGGTACGAGGCGCTGTTCCGCGAGCTGATCGCCGGTGGGATCGACGCGGGCGAGTTTCCTCCCGAGGACGCCCACCTCAGCACGCTGGTGCTGCTGGGCGGCGCCAACTGGATGGTGGAGTGGTACCACCAGGAAGGGCGCCTCGGCCAGGCGGAGATCGCGGACTCGTTCGTCAACCTCCTGGTGCACCGGATGGTCGCCGGGGCCGCGCCGCGGCCCGACTGACCCGGGCTAGGCGCTTGACCTCGTATCCCGCCTGTGGTAGTAAGTAGCCAACCAACCAGTTGGTTGGTTGTAGTCTCCCAGTCTTCACCTGGCGGGACGGGATGCGGAAGGAAGTCCCATGAACAGTCAGCGCCCGACCAGCAGCTGGTTGGCGACCGCGGCCGCGCTCACGCTGGCGCTCACCGTCGCCGCCTGCAACGGAGATTCGGACCCGGGTGACGAAGGCGCCGCCACCGGACCCGACGGCGAGCCGAACCCGGTGACCATCCGGTTCACCGTGTTCCCGGGAGCTCTTGCCAGCATGGGGGTCTACATCGCCGACGCCCTCGGCCACTTCGAGGAGGAGGGCGTCGAGATCGAGTACGTCACGGTCGGCACCGGCTCGTCGGCGATGGCGGTGCTCCTCGCCGGGGAGACCGACTTCACGATCTCGGACATCACCGGCGTCGCCACTGCCCGGCAGGCCGGCGGCGAACCGGTCTTCGTCTCGGCCCAGTACCACGGGTTCGGGGCGGCCGTCGCCTGCCGCCCGGACGTGCAGTTCACGACCACCGCGTACCCCGGCTCCATGCGCGAGCTGGAGGGGAAGACCATCGGCATCACCGCGCCCGGCTCGGCCACCGACACCTACCTGCGCTACAGCATGATCGCGGCGGGCGCCGACCCGGGCCAGGCGGAGATCGTCCCGATCGGCGGCGTGCCGCAGCTGCTCTCCGCCTACACCGCCGGCAGCGTCGACTGCCTGGTGGCCTACCAGCCGCTCCAGCACCTGATCGAGGACTACCAGTCGGTGGTGAACTGGGAGACCGGCGAGGGACCCGCGGAGTTCGGGGACTACGTCTTCAACGGCATCATCACCACCGAGTCCTACGACAGCGACCACTCCGAGATCGTGGCGCGGGTGCAGCAGGCGATGCAGCAGACGATCGAGTTCGCCCGGGACCCCGACAACGCCGAGGAGATCGCGGCGGCCACGCTGCAGTTCTTCGAGGGCCTCGAGGAGGACGTGCTCGCCCAGATCATGCGGGACAGCGCCGAGACGTTCGGCTACGAGTTCACCGAGGCCCACGTCGGGAACGCGGCGACCGTCTACCAGGCGATCACCGGCAACGAGCTGGGGATCACGTACGCAGACCTGATCGCCCCGTCACTGCGCTGACCGGTCGCCGCCCCGCTCCTGCCGGCGCCACGTCACCCACCGACCCGACGAGGAGATCCGCATGAGTGCAGCAGCCGCCGACGGCGCTCCCGCGGTGGAGCAGGTCACGTTCTACAGCGACGGGGTCCGCCTCGCCGGCGACGTGTTCCGTCCCCTCGCCCACCCGCCCACCGCGGGCTTCCCGGCGGTGGTGGTCGGGCACGGCTTCGGGGGCATCAAGCAGTTCTTCGTCGGGGACATCGCGCGCGCCCTGAGCGGACACGGGTTCCTGGCGCTGACCTTCGACTACCGCGGGTACGGCGAGAGCGACGGGCCCCGCCACCGGCTCTACCCGCTGGAGCAGGTCGACGACGTCATCGCGGCCAGCTCGTACCTGCGGACCCGCGACGACGTCGACGCCGACCGGATCGCCGCCTACGGCACCAGCTTCGGCGGTGGCGTCGCCATCGCCGCCGCCGCCCTGGAGCCGCGGCTGCGGGCCACCGTCTGCTCGGTCGGGATCGGCGACTGCGGGCGCTGGCTGAGGTCGCTGCGGCGCCACTGGGAGTGGCGGGACTTCGCCGCCCGCCTCGACCGGGACCGGCTCACCCGGGCCCGGACCGGGAAGTCCGAGCTGGTCGAGCCCGAGGAGATCATGGTCCGCGACCCGGACTCGGCCGAGCACGAGAAGCAGCTGCGGGACCGATACCCAGACCGGGCGTTCACGCTGACGATCGCCTCCGCGGAGGCGATCGGCCGGTTCCGTCCGGTCGAGGCGGCGCCGCTGGTGGCGCCCCGCGCGGTCATGTACGTCGGTGTGGAGGGGGACGGCCTCACCCCGTACGAGGAGACCCTCGACCTCTACCGCGCCAGCGGCCAGCCGAAGCGGCTGCTGACCCTCGCCGGCATCACCCACCACCAAGTCTACCAGCCGCAGCACCTGTTCGGCGTGATCGAGTCCGTGGCGGCGTTCCTGCGCGAGGAGCTGGACATCGCATGAGGGCGGCGGTCCGGACGGCTCCCCGGCGCATCACGTTCGTCGCCTGCGGGGGGACGATCGGGCGGCGGCGGTTCGCCGCCGCGGTCACCGCCCTCGACCGGGAGCAGCGACCATGAGCGCCGAGCGCCGGCAGCCGGTCCTGCGCCGCGCCGAGCTGGGCCCGGGCGCGGTCGGCCGGCTCGCCGACGTACTGCGCGCGTGGCCGGCCGGAGCGGTCGTGCTGGTGAGCAGCCGCCACCTCGACGGCGCCCAGCGGGCGGTGCTGGAGCAGGCCGCCGGCCGCGCCTTCGCCGCCCAGCTGCACACCCCCGCCGAGCTCGACGCGCCCGCGCTGGCCCGGCTCGCCGAGCAGCTGGCGCAGGTCCGGCCGGCCGCGGTCGTAGCCTGCGGCGGCGGCACCGTGATGGACGCGGCCAAGGTGCTGACCCGGCCGGGCCGGACCGGGCTGGTCCTGGTGCCCAAGACGCTCAGCGGCGCCGAGCACACGGCCAACACCTCCTGGTGGGAGGAGGGCCGCAAGCGGGTCGCCACGGTGGGGATGGCCGACGCGGTACTCGCCGACCCCGCGCTCCTGCTCGCCGACTGGGAGGTGCTCGGCCCGGGCGCGCTCCACGCCGTCGCGCACGCGCTCGCCACCGCCCGGCAGCCGGCGGCCGGCGGCTGCACCGTGGCCATCGCCCGCGCCGCCCTCGCCGACCTGGTCCCCGCCCTGGCCACCGACGACCTCAGCGGTCCCGGCCGGCTGCGCCTGCTTCGCGGCGCCTGGCTCGCCGCGGTCGGCTTCGCCCTCACCGGTCCCCGGATCGGCGCCCACCACCTGCTCGTGCACCGGTACGCCCGCCCCGGCCAGCACGCCCGGTTCAGCGCCCGGCTGGTGTGCGGCGGGCTGCTGCACACCGACGTGCACGCCCCCGCGGTCGCGGTGCTCGCCGGCCGGCTGCCGTGGCTGCCCGAGCGGCTGGCCGGGGTGGCCGGCCGCTGGCTGCCGCGGGTGGCGGACGCCGCCCCCCGCACGGACGCCGGCGCCGGCCCGTCGCCGGCCGCCGCCGACGACGACGACGCCCGGACGCTGCTGGCGGTGGTCGCCCGTGGCTGACCTCCTAGCGGCGGTGTGGCGCGACGCCCGCCGGGCGGTGGACGCGGGCGGCGAGTTGCTGCGGCAGCGCGCCGCGGACTGCACGCTGGTGGCCCTGTGCGAGGCCGCGCGCTCGGCGGCCGACCCGGCCTGGGCCGCGACCGCCCGGGCGCTGGCCGGCGGGGGGCCGGGGCCCTGCGCCGTGCCGGGCACCGACGGCACCGGCGACGTGGCGGCGGTGGCGGCGAACGGGTTCCTGATCCACGCCGGCCTCGCCGACGACGCGTACCGGGTGGCGCACCACCCCGGCCTGACGGTGGTGCCGGCGGCACTGGCCGCGCTGGCCGACCCGCTGCTGCCCGCGGTCGCGTTCGGCTACGAGCTGTCGTGCCGGCTGGCCGACCTGCTGCTGCCCCAGGCGTCGCAGCGCGGCTGGCGGATCACGTCGGTGCTGGCGCCGGTGGTGGCGGCCGGGCTGATCGCGCGGGTGCGCGGCGGTGACGAGCACGGGCTGGCCGCGGCCCGGCTGGCGACCGGGGTGATGGGCGGGCCCGTCCACCCGGTCGACAGCGAGGGCGACTGGCGGCTCCAGCCGGCCCTCGCCGCGGCGGCCGGGGTGCTCGCCGCGCGCGCGGCGGCGACCCACCGGCCCCGGCCCGGGGGGCTGGAGGCGGAGGGCGGGCCGCTGGCCCAGTTCGCCGGCGCCCGCCCGGCCACCGTCACCGCCGACCCCCGGCCGCGCCTGCCCGAGGTCGCGTTCAAGCGCCACGGCGTGGCCATGTACGGCCAGGCGGTCTACGACGCGGTGGCGCGGCTGCCGGCGCCAGCGGGGCCGGTCGACCGGATGGTGGTCACGGTCCCCGAGTTCGCCGCGCGGTACGGCGGCTGGTCTCGGGACGCCGCGACCTGCGGCGAGGCCGGTGACTCGGTCGCCAGCGTCGCGCGGCTGGCCCGGGACGCGCTCGCCGCCGCCCACCCCGGGACGGCCCCGCCGCCGGTCGAGGTGCGTGCCGACGACGCGGTCGGCCCGCTGGGCGCCCGGGTCACCGTACGCACCGCCGGCGGCGAGACGCACGCCGCCGCCGGCTCCGGCGACACCCGCCACTGGGGGCCCGACGACATCGCCCGGCACTGCCGCACGCGTACCGGGGTGGACGTGGCACCGCTGGCGTCGGCGCTGCGGGCCCGCCCGCCGGCGGCACCGGCCGCCGTCCTGGCGGCATGGCAGGACCTCGCCGCCACCGTCCGCGCGGTACGCACACCCGACCCTGACCCTGAGATGCGAGGCTGACCATGCAACCGGACATCGAGCAGACCCCGCTGGGGGAGGCCGTCACCGGCGGTCCCGCCGCCATCGCGCTCCGGCGGCTGACCCAGACCTTCAGGTCCCCCAAGGGCGAGTCCTTCGACGCCATCGCGGACATCGACCTGGACGTCGCCGACGGCGAGTTCGTCGCCATCGTCGGCCCCAGCGGCTGCGGCAAGTCCACCCTGCTGAACATCGTCTCCGGCATCCTGCCTCCCACCCGCGGCGAGGTGTCCGTAAAGGACATCCCGGTCACCGGGGTGCGCGACGACATCGGCTACATGCCCGCCCGGGACCTGTTGCTGCCGTGGCGCACGGTCGAGCACAACGTCGAGTTCCCGTTGGAGATCCAGCGCCGGCTCTCCCCCGCCGAGCGCCGCCAGCGGGCCCACGAGCTGCTGGCCGCGGTCGGCCTGAGCGGCTTCGAGCGCTACTACCCGCACGCGCTCTCCCAGGGCATGAAGCAGCGGGTGGCGATCGCCCGCACCTTCGCCACCAGACCGGACGTGCTGCTGATGGACGAGCCGTTCAGCGCCCTGGACGCGCAGACCCGGGTCGTGGTCCAGGACCTGTTCCTGACGATCTGGGAGGCCGAGCACCGCACCGTGGTGCTGATCACCCACGACGTCACCGAGGCGGTGGCGCTCGCCGACCGGGTGGTCGTCATGAGCCCCCGTCCCGGGACGATCCGGTCGGTGTACGACATCGCGCTCCCCCGGCCCCGGTCGGTCGAGCAGCTGCTCTTCGAGGAACCGCGGTACCAGCGCTACCTGCAACGGATCTGGCGAGACCTCCAGCACTGAGAGGGACCGGACATGTCGCAAGAGGCCACTTTGACCCAGCAGTCCCGCGTCGCCGTCCGCAAGGAGGCGGCGGGACAGTTCAGCCGCCTCCAGAGCGCGGCCCTGCGGGCCGCCGGCACGGTGGTGTTCGTGCTCGCGTGGGAGGGTGCCGTACGGTCCGGCATCGTGGACCGGCTGTTCCTGGCCCCGCCCTCGGCGATCGCCGAGACGATCTGGGAGCTCGCCGGCGCCGGCACACTGTGGACGCACATCCTGGAGACGCTGCGCGCCACCCTGATCGGGTTCGCGGCCGGCACGCTCGTCGGCGTGCTGCTCGGCTTCGCCCTGGGGCTGATGCCCCGGATCGGCGCGCTGCTGTCGCCGTTCGTGACGACGATGAACAGCATGCCGCGGATCGCGCTAGCGCCGCTGTTCGTGCTGTGGTTCGGGATCGGCCTCACCTCCCGGGTGGTGCTCGTCTTCTCGCTGGTGGTCTTCATCGTGCTGACCAACACGATGGCCGGCACCCAGTCGGTGGACGGCGACTTCCTGCGGCTGTCGCGACTGCTCAACGCCAAGCGCCGCGACATCATCCTTAAGGTGGTCCTGCCGTCCACAGTGCCCTGGATCTTCGCGGCGATGCGGCTGTCGTTCGCCTACGCGCTCGCCGGCGCCGTGGTCGGCGAGATGTTCCTCGGCCAGCGCGGGCTCGGCTACCTGATCGTGGCCGGCTCCGGCGTGTTCAACATCTCGCAGATCTTCGCCGCGCTGGTCATCACGGTCTGCATCGCCTATGTCCTCGACAGCGCCGCCGGGCTGCTGGAACGCAACCTGCTGAAGTGGCGCCCGAAGGAGCTGGCCCGATGAGCGGCGCGCCGACGGTGGTGCTCGTCACCGGAGCCGCCCGCGGCATCGGCCTGGAGGCGGCGCGGACGATGGCCGCCCGGGGCGCGACGGTGGTCGGGGCCGACATCATCGCGCCGGAGGAGCCCGACCTGTTCGCCGACTTCGTCGCCTGCGACCTGCGCGAGCAGGCACAGGTCGCCGACTGCGTCGGGCGGGTGGTCGCCGGCCACGGGCGGCTCGACGGGCTGGTCAACAACGCGGCGCTCGTCACCGTGGGGCCGTTCCTCGACGCCGACGTCGCCGACCTGGACGCCGCGTACGCGGTCAACATCCGGGGGCTGTTCCTGATGGCGCAGGAGGGCGCCCGCGCGATGGTCCGCACCGGCGGCGGCGGCATCGTGAACCTCAGCTCGGTCAACGCCGAGCGCGGCGTCCGCGGCACCGCCGGCTACTCGCTCACGAAGGGAGCCGTGGCGGCGCTCACCCGTACGATCGCGGTCGAGCTCGCCGACCGGGGGGTGCGGTGCAACGCGGTGGCGCCGGCGCCGACCGGCACCCGCCGGGTGCTCGGGACGCTGACGCCGGAGCAGCTGGCGGTCCGGGAGGCGCGGATCCCGCTCGGCCGGCTCGCGGCGCCGGCGGAGGTGGCGGCGGCCGTCGCCTGGCTCCTGTCGCCCGACGCGCGGTTCGTCACCGGCGTCACGCTGCCGGTGGATGGGGGGTACCTGGCGTATGGCTCGTGACGGGGACCCGGGCGTGGTCGTGCTCACCGGCGCCGCCGGGGGCATCGGCCGGGTGGTCGCCGCCCGGCTCGCCGAGCAGGGCCGCCGGCTGGTGCTCGTGGACCGGTCACCGGCGGCGGACCCGCCGGCGGGGGCCACCGTGCTCACCGGCGACGTGCGCGACCCGGCGCTGGTGGCGTCCGCGCTCGACGCCGCGGCCGGCCTCGGCGAGCTGCGCGGGCTCGTCAACCTCGCCGGCATCCGCCACTACCGGGCCTTCCTCGACGTCGACGAGCCGTTCGTGACCGAGCACCTCACGGTCAACCTGCTCGCCCCGCTGCGCTGGATGCAGGGCTTCGCCCGCCGGGTCGGCGGCAGCGGCCACGACGGGGCGGTCGTCAACGTCACCTCGGTGATGGCGCACCGGGTCGCCGAGCACAACGCCGTCTACGCCGCGTCCAAGGCTGCCCTGTGGAGCCTGAGCCGGGGCGCGGCGCTCGACCTGGCCGGCACCGGGGTGCGGGTGAACTGCGTCGCGCCCGGGCCAACCCGCACCCCGATGCTGGCCGAGCTGCTCGCGCAGCCGGACCGCCGCGCCGCCATCCACGCCCGGGTGCCGCTGGGCCGCCCGGCCGAGCCGGCCGAGATCGCCGGCGCGGTGGTCTTCCTGCTCTCGGCCGACAGCCGGTTCATGACCGGCGCCACGGTCACGGTCGATGGGGGGTACCTCCTTGTCTGACTTGACTGAGCCGCCGGCTCCCGTGCGCCCGCCGACCGCACCCGCCCTGCTCGACCGCCTCGGCACCCGGTTCGGCGCCGACGAGGCGCTGGTGACCGGCGGCCGGCGCTGGTCGTACCGCGAGCTGGCCGCCGCGGCCCGGGAGACCGCCGCCGGCCTCCGTGCGCTCGGCGTGGACGCCGACACCAGCGTCGGGCTGCTGTGCACCAACCGGCCGGAGTGGCTGCACACGCTGTTCGGGGCCGGCTGGTGCGGCGCGACGGTCTCGTGCTTCCACACCTGGGTCGGGACCTGGGACCTCGACCACCTGCTCGCTACCGCGGAGGTGGAGGTGCTGGTGACGATGGACCGGTTCCGCTCGAACCGGTTCGTGGCCAGCCTCACCGGGCTGGTTCCCGAGCTCGGTGAGGCCGGCCCGGGCGGCTGGCGCTCCGCCCGGTACCCGAAGCTGCGCACGGTGGTGGTCATCGGCGACGAGCGGCCGCCCGGCGCGCTGTCGTGGGCGGACCTGCGCGCCCGGGGCGCGGCGGAGCGGCCGGTCGGGCCGCCGGCCGCCTCGCCCGACCGGGCGGCGGTGGTGCTGTACACCTCCGGCTCCACCGCGCGGCCCAAGGGGGTGCCGCTGGTCCACCGGGACTTAGTCGAGAACGGGTACCAGATCGGCGAGCGGATGGGGCTCGGCCCGCGGGACCGGGTGTGGGTCTCCGCGCCGCTGTTCTGGAGCTACGGGTCGGCGAACGCGCTCATGGCCTCGCTCACCCACCGGTCGACGATCCTGCTCCAGGAGACCTTCGAGCCCGGCCCGGCGCTGGAGATCCTCACCTCCCAGCGGGCCACCGCCGGCTACTTCCTGCCGCACCTGACCCGGGCGCTCATCGACGAGCCGGGCTTCGACCCGGGGCGGCTGACCACCCTGCGTACCGGCCTGACCATCGGGCTGCCCGACGATCTGCGGCTGGTCGCCGAGCGGCTCGGCGTGGCCGGCATCTGCAACATCTACGGCTCGACCGAGACCTACGGCAACTGCTGCGTGACCCCCTGGACGGCGCCGCTGGCCCGGCGGATGCACAGCCAGGGCCCGCCACTGCCCGGCATGACGGTCCGGATCGTCGACCCGGACGGCGCGCCGGTGCCGCCCGGCGAGGAGGGGCAGATCCTGGTGGGCGGCCGCATCACGCCCGGCTACCTGGGGCAGCCGGAGCTCAACGCCCACTCGTTCACCGCCGACGGGCTCCTCCGCACCGGCGACGTGGGCCACCTCGACGAGGACGGCTGGCTGGTCTTCGGCGCCCGAGAGAGCGAGATGATCAAGACCGGCGGCATCAACGTCGCGCCCGCGGAGGTGGAGGAGTTCCTCTCCCGCCACCCGGACGTGCGCCAGGTCGCCGTCACCGGCGCGCCCGACCCGGTGCACGGGCAGCAGGTGGTGGCGTTCGTCGTCGCCGGCCCAGGCCTCGACGAGCCGCAGCTGCGCGCCTACTGCCAGGGGCGGATCGCCTCGTTCAAGGTCCCCGCCCGGATCGTCTTCCTGGACGCCCTTCCCACCACCGTGACCGGCAAGCTCAACCGCCGCGCCCTGGCGGACCTGGCTCGCCCCGACAACGAGGACGGCACATGAGCGCACTCCCCGCCGACACCCAGCCCTGCCTGGTGGCCACCACCCGCCGCGGCCCGACCGGGGACAGCCTCGAAGAGTCGCTGTACGGGACGGTCCGGGCGCTGCTCGACGGCGCGGGCCTCGGCCTCGACGACATCGACCACATCGCCATCGCCTCCAGCGACGGGCTCGACGGCCGGGCGATCAGCTCGATGGTCACCGGGCCCGCGGTCGGGGTCTACCGGCACGACACCATCAACTCCTCCTCCTCCGGCGAGCACGCGCTCATCCTCGCCTGCCTGCGCATCATGGCCGGTCGCAGCCGGACGGTGCTGACCGTGAACTGGGGCCACCCGTCGGAGGCGCCGGTCGACGCGGTGCAGCGGCTGGAGCTGGAGCCGTTCTTCCACCGCGGGCTCGGAGGCAACCACACCGTCTTCCACGGGTTGCAGGCCAGCGCGTACCTCGGCCGCACCGGCCTGGACCCGGGGGTGGCCGACGAGGTGCTCCGCAAGAACGGGGTGGCGGCCCAGGGGGGCGACGAGGTGGTCGCCTGGCCGCTGCGGGCCCGGCACCTGCCGCCGCAGGTCGACGGCTCGGTCGCGGTGCTGGTGGCCTCGGCGGCGTGGGCGGCCTCGCGCGGCCTCCCGGCGGTGCACGTCACCGGGATCGGCTGGAACACCTCCTCGTTCTGGGAACGCGGCGCGGCGCTCGGCCGGCTGGAGTCGCTGGCCGCCGCCGCCGCCCAGGCGTACGGCCGGGCCGGCCTGCCGGACCCGGCGGCGGTGGACTTCGTCGAGACCACCGACCTGACGCCGTTCCACGAGCTGATGGCCTACGAGGCGCTCGGCCTGTGCGGGGACGGCGAGGCGGTCGACCTGCTGCGCTCGGGCGCCACCGCGCCCGACGGGGCGACCCCGGTGAACCGGTCCGGCGGGCTGCACGCCGGAGTGCCGCCGTTCGCCCACGGCCTGGACCGGGTCGCGGTGGCGGCGGAGGCACTGCTGGCGGGGCAGGGCCGGCGGGCGCTGGTCCACGCGGCCTCCGGCCTGGCGGCGCAGAACAACTCGGTCTTCGTACTTCGATCGGAGTGAGACGCATGCGTGACGTGGCGATCATCGGGGTCGGCCAGACCAAGTACCAGCACCGCTACCCCGACACCCCGCAACCCGACCTGGTCCGGCGCGCGGCGCAGGCCGCGCTCGCCGACGCCCACCTGCGCGCCGACGACCTGGACGCGGTCGTGTACTCGATGGCGCCGGACGCGCTGATCGGCGTCCTGCACGCGGAGCGGTGGGTGGCCGACGCCGCCGGCGCGGCGGGCCGGCCGATGCTGCGGGTCAACACCGGCGGCTCGACCGGGCTGTCGTCGGTGCAGGCGGCCTACGACCACATCGCCTCGGGGATGTGCGACATCGTGCTGGTGGTCGGCGCCGACCGGGTGGGTGAGAGCGGGGACGCGCAGACCATTCTCAACCGCATCTGGGACCCGATGTACGAGCGCCAGATGCCGCTCAACACCGTCACGATGCTGGCGATGCAGGGGGTCAGGTTCTTCGAGAAGTACGGGGCGACCCCGCGCGACATGGCGAGGGTGGCGGTGAAGAACCACTTCAACGGGGTCCGCAACCCAGTGTCGCACATCCAGAAGGAGGTCACGATCGAGGAGGTCGAGTCCTCCCCGCTGATCGCCTACCCGATCCGGCTGTTCGACTGCTGCCCGCAGTCCAGCGGCGGCGCCGCCGTGGTGCTGGCCTCCGCCGAGGTGGCGGAGCGCCGCGGCGAGGCACTCGCCTGGGTCACCGGGATGGGCTTTCGCGCGGAGAGCTACTGGATGGGGGACCGGATGGGACCGAAGGCGGTCTCGGACCACGCCGAGTCGCCCCAGCTGGCCGCGGCGGCCGACGCCGCCTACCGCGCGGCCGGGATCACCGCCGCCGACATCGGCGTCGCCGAGCTGTACGCGCCCTTCACCACAGTGGAGCTGCACGCCGTCCAGGACGTCGGCCTGTGTCCACCCGGCACGGTCCTGGAGCGGCTCTGGGAGGGCTACTTCGACCTCGACGGGGAGAAGCCGGTCACCCCGTCCGGCGGGGTGCAGTGCGCCAACCCGATCGCGGTCACCGCGATGGTGCGGGTCATCGAGGCCGCCCTCCAGGTCGCAGGCAGAGCCGGCGACCACCAGGTCGCCGGCGTGCGCCACGCGCTCGCCACCGGCATCGGCGGCGACCACCAGTTCTTCGGCGCGGTGGTCGTGAGCGACCGGCCCCGCGCCGCCACCGCACCACCCCAGCCCGACGGCGAGGAAAGGACCGACCGTGACTGACGCCACCCGTACTATCGAGGAGAAGTGGGACCTGACCTACCGGCACGCCGCGGGCCCGGTCGTCAGCCACTTCTACGACCGGCTCCAGTCCGACGGCGTTCTGGTCGGCCGCCGCTGCCCGCAGTGCACCCGGGTGCTGGTGCCGCCCCGGTCGTTCTGCGACCGCTGCTACGTCGACACCGAGGACTGGATCGAGGTCGGCCCGGAGGGCGTCGTGGAGACCTTCACGGTGGTCTACCGGGAGTTCCAGAGCCTCCCCGAGCCCCCGTACGCGATGGCCTACGTACGGCTCGACGGCGCCGACACGGCGATCCTCAACTACGTCCGCGGCCTGGACCTGCGCGAGCCCGTCGCCGCGGCGGCGGCGCTGCGACCGGGTACGAGGGCCCGGCTGGTGGTCGACGAGCCGCAGCGGCGCCAGGGACGGATCACCGACTTCTGGTTCGAGCTGCTTCCATGACCCGGGTCGGCAACTGGGGTCGGTGGGGTCCGGCCGACGAGCGGGGGGCCATCAACCTGCTGGGGCCCGCCGAGGTGCGCGCCGCAACCGGCCTGGTGCGCGATGGCGTGGTCGTGCCGCTGGCCCAGCCGATCAACCGCCAGACCCCGATGCCGTCGCACCGGATCGCGCCGGCGCACTTCATGGACCGCGACGGCGCCGACGCGACCCGGTCCGCGCCGTTCGGCTTCGCCGACGACACGCTGATGCTCGCCACCCACACCGGTACGCATCTGGACGCGCTGGCACACGTCTGGTCGGAGGACACGCTCTACAATGGCTTCCCGTCGGGGAGCATCACCAGCCGCGGCGCCCGGCACTGCGGCATCGACCGGGTGCCCCCGCTGGTCGGGCGCGGCGTGCTGCTCGACCTCGCGGCCACCCTCGGCCAGCTGCCCGCCGGGCGCGAGATCACGGCTGCGGAGCTGGAGCGGGCGGCGACCGACGCCGGGGTCGAGCTGCAACCGGGCGATCTGGTCCTGCTCCGGACCGGCTGGTGGCCGCGGGCCGGTGGCACCGCCACCTACTTCGACGGCGAGCCGGGACCCGGGCCGGCCGCGGCCGCCTGGCTCGCCGCCGCCGACATCGCGGTCGTGGGAGCCGACAACTACGCCGTCGAGGCGCTGCCGGCCGAGCAGTTCCCGGTGCACCGGCTGCTGCTTCGGGACCACGGGGTGCCGATCCTCGAGGGTCTCGACCTGGAGGCGCTGGCGGCGACCGGCAGGACCGCGTTCCTGCTCGTCATCTCCCCGCTGCCGCTGGTCGGCGCCACCGCCAGCCCGGTCAACCCGGTCGCCGTCCTGTAGCCGCCGGCCGCGACGGGAACCGGCGACGGCGACGGCTCGCCGGCACGCTCAGGCCGGCTGCGCCAGGGCGGTCCGGATGCCGGCGCGCTAGTAGCGTTTATCGATGGCACCCGCCCGTGAGCTGGGTGGACCTCCGTGGGTGCTTCTCAAACCCCGGGAAGCCGCAGTCTCAAACCCGTTGAGCGCTTCGAATCGAGCCGGACTGCTCGCCGGTTACGCCGAAGGGATGCCCGTCCGGGCGGCGAGGTTCGGTGTGCATCGAGGGACGGTGCGGGAATCGCGCGCAGGGCCGGTCTTGCCAGTCGGCAACCGGAGATCTGCCCACCCGATCACCGGCACGTTCATGCCAGACTTGGGATCGTCGGGATGGACTCGGCTGGGCCGTCCTTCTAGGTTTATGGCGCGTTGCCGTGGAGTTCGTTCGCATAGTGCTGTTGTGCGAGCAACACGAAGGTGTCGAGGAGCGGGCGTCTGAGCACGCTTCCGAGGACGACTCCGCGGATCATCGCTTCGAGGCTGTCGACGACGCTCACCACTTCGAGGTCGATGCGTCCGATGGAGTCGGCCGCCTGCGCGTAGTCATCCAGACGATCCACCAGTGCCCCCAGCCCCTCGGCCTGCAACTCCGCCACGGCGCGTATGGCCGCGCGGTGTGCAGGCGAGCCTGGTTCGCAACGCCAGCCGCGCTCCTCGATCGCCCGCGTCAATGCTTCATCGGCGGTCTTGTCGAGTGCCCCGGTCTCGATGTCTCCGACGAGCGCGTCCTGAGTCACAGCCATGGCGCCCAGCACCGACGACTCGACGCTGACCGCTTGTATGACCTCTCGGATCTTGTGCAGTGGCAACCGTGCCACCTTCGCAAGAGCCCGAACCAGCCGGAGCCGTTCGAGATGGGCGGCATCGTAGACGGCCTGATTCACACTCGTCCGACGCCCGGGCTGCAACAAACCTTCGCGCAGGTAGTACTTGATCGTGGCCACGCTCAGGTCCGAGCGTCGAGCCAGCTCCGCCATCCGCATCTCCGTCACCGCGGCCTCCTTCTCCTCGGGGTTGCACTTCAAGATAGATAGTACTACTCTCCATTAATGGAGAGTAGTACTATCTATTGAGGGGGAATGATGTCAAGAGTCGCCATCCTGGGTGCCACCGGCTATCTCGGCGGATACGCGGTCCGCCGGTTCATGAGCGACGGCCATGACGTGCGCGCGATCGTGCGCTCGCCCGGCACTGCTTCGTTCCCCGAGGGTGTCGAAGTCGTCCGTGGTGATGTCACAGACCCCGCGACGCTCCCGCCAGCCCTGGAGCGGGTGGAGGGAGTTCTGATGTGCTTGAACGGCGGCGGGGATCCCGCGCGAGCACGGTCGGTCGAAGAGCAGGGAGGAGCGAACGTCGCCGCGGCCGCCGGCAACGCAGGAGTGCAACGGATCGTGCTGATCTCAGGCATGTTCGCGCAGCCCGCGTATGCCGCCTACCCCTGGGAGCAAGCCAAGGTGCGCGGTGAACAGCATCTCAACGACAGTCCGGTTCCGTCCACCGTCTTCCGTGTCGGGTTTGTGAACGAGACACTTTCCCGGTTCCTGCGAGGCAACCGCCCGGTTCTCATCGGGCGCCAGCCGCACCTTGTCCGGCCGATCGCCGTCGATGACATCATGTCGGCCGCGTCCCGAGCATTCGGGATGCCCGAGACAGCGAACCGTGTCTACGACGTCGGGGGCGACGAGCCTATGACGATGCGAGAAGCAGTCGCCGCCTATGCGAGCGCGGTCACGGGAAGGCGGATCTCACCCGCCGCGGTGCGGAGCGTGCCCATCTGGCTCATGCGAGGCGTAAACCGTCTCTTCGCCAAAGGGGAGATGACTCGCGCCCTGGGCATCCTCAGCACCATGAACCGCCACGGCGACGTGACAGACACAGCAGCCTGGTTCCAAGACTTCGGCAAGCCACCGACACCTTTCGCGCAGTGGGTCGCGCAGCAGAGCAGAATCGAGGAGTCATCGTGAACTGGCTCGAAGTCATCGCCATCCTCGTCATCGGATTCGTCGGGTGCGCCGAGTTCGGCTCTGCCGCACTCGTCCACCCCGTCATCCGCAAACTCCACCCAGACGACCAGCTCGTGTTCGAGAAAGGTCTGCTGAAGACCTTCGGGCGGATCATGCCCATCGGCATGACCGCCGCAACCGCCCTCGCCATCAGCATCACCATCGCGACTCCCACCGGGTGGCTCATCGCAGCGAGCGCCAGCCTCGGCATCGCGCTCATCGTCACCATCCTGGGCAACGTGCCGATCAACCTCAGAACCGGTCGCATCAGCCAGGAGACCGCTCCAGAAGACTTCATCGCCATGCGACGGCGATGGGACGTGTTTCAGCTGATCCGCGGGTCGCTGCAATTCCTTGGATTCGTGCTGGCGACTATCGGGGTGATCGGCCGCGTGTAGACCGACCGCCGCTGCCAACTGACCCGGCACCATGCACACAACGACAACGTTCAGCGCGGCTGCCCCACCCTGGTCGGAGACTATGACGCCACCTACCTGAGCATCGACGACTCACTACGGCGGATCGCCCATGGAATCTGGACCTCAAACCGGAGAGCAGGCGTCGAAGGTGGCTAGCCTCGAACGCGAGTTGGCCGTCCGGCTGGTCATCGGAGCCGGGCTCGGGTCGTTCGGAGTGGCCCTCGTTGCAGTCGGCGCGACACGTATGATGCGCTCCTTGCGCACACAGTGAACGCGCCACGCGTACGGGCGGCGCGCACGCCCAGATGAGTGTGTTCATCGCAACGGATCCGCCTCCGTACGGCTGGGTCTATGCGGCCGATGGAGCATCGAAGCGGCCGGTGCAGTCAGGAGATGTGTGCCAGCACGTTCACGACCGTGCCGCTCGGGTCCTCGACGAAGAAACGGCGCACCCCCCAAGGTTCGTCGGTGAGCGGGTAGACGACGCGCAGGCCACGGCGGACGGCCTCCGCATGTGCGGCATCGACTGCCGCAGTGTCGCCCAGGTCGACACCGATGTCTGGCCCCGGGTCCTGCATCTCTTGCGCGCCGATGACGACCTCACCCACGGCACCGTCAGGCGAATGTAGGCCCACAACCGGGTCTTCCATGCCGACACTCATCCCAAGAACGTTGACGTAGAAGTCCCGGGATGCGCTGAGGTCAGACCCAGCCGCGTAGGCGATGATCCCTTCTCACACCCATCGGAGCAGCCTACTCGAGATCCAGCGTGCTGGCCGATCGAACAGTGGTCTCGTCAGCGGTAGAGTGACGATCCACAGTACGTTTCGAAACGCCCGGAGTCTCGTGATAGTTGCGCATACGCCCGCGTCGCTTCGCCTCAGCGCTGCGCTGCAAGGGCTGGCAGTCACCTTCCGTGGAATGACCGCACGCCCGGACGAGTACAACTGCGAATGCCACTGGGGCAGCGAACAGGAACTCGCGCAGCTGAAGCGGCCCGACACAGAGCTAGAGCTGGATCTCCTGCGCCGTACGTGGCAGGCACCCGATTGGACCGATCACGCATCCGTACTCCGCAGAATCCTGCCTCAGTTTGCCAGGACTCTTGCCGAGGGCCTCCGCGAACCGCTCGTCGGCCTCGGGAAGGCAGGACGGTCACTGGCTCATGGCCATTTGGCAGGCGTGGCCAGACGCACAGGCCGCCGCAGTTCGGGAGTTCCTGGACGCCTGGTGGATCCACAGTCTTGCCGATCCAGCCCCCCGCTGTACCCGCCTACCGGCTCCTGGCCCTCGTAGCTGAGGCTTCCGGCGCACTCGGCCCCTGGCTGCGCACCTGGGAAGCGCTCCGCGAGCCCATCGCTGACCAGCGCCTGACCGAGGCAGTGGATCACTGGTCCTACGACCTGCTGGGAGACGCGCTGCCATGGACCACCTACGAGAATGAGGATGCGACCTGTGCCGAGCTCACCGCCTGGCTGGTCCGCCACGCCCCCGAGCGGCTCCGCGCCCATGGCGCCAACAAGAGGTTACTTGACTGCGTCCGGCTGCTGACTCTCAACGGACCAGAACGCTGGAACGATCCGCACTGGCCGGACTACCACTACTGACCCTGAATAGAGGCTCTTTCGAGGTAAGCGCGGGTCGGCGGGTGTAGCCGTCGTTAGTGGACCCTGGTGTAGGGCGCCCGTGGCTCTCGGTCGCACGCCGCTGCTCCCGGCCACCGCAGCCAGCCGCGAACCAATCCGCCACTTCAAGACGAGGCACCAGCGACGACGATATGAGGGAATCGAGAACCGCCGGCGGGGTGGTTGCCGCCTTTGTGTGGGTCAGCCCACGTAGGTGGCAACGATAGTGGCTGTATCCGGAGTCACGCGGACCTCGGCGGCGCGTAGCCGCGGGTGGTCAGCCAGTACATACGAGCGGTGTCCGGCCTGCCCACATAAGTCGGTGGCCAGGTCGCCAGCCCTGCGCCGCCAGGTGGTCGTCCTCGGCAACGCCGTCGGGGCGGCCAGCCAGCACGTCGGCCGGCCCCACTGGCCGGCGAACCAGCGAAGATCCGGACCTACGCGGGTCGATTCGCGATCGTGCGGATTAGCCTGCATGTCTCTATCCTCGCTCACGCCGGCCGCCAGCCCTCGTCTTACCCCGTCCCGGTCCGCGTCCACTGCCGCGAGATGACGGACGATCTGTTCGGCCGCCGTGGCGTACGCCCAGTCGCGGGTGCGATCTGCGGGCCGGGCGGTGCGGTGGTCGGGCGGCGCGGCGCCCGGGCGTTGCACTTCCGGGGCGAGCCGAGATAAATCAGGTAGTGGTGCGAGATCGAGGTGGCCCCTTGTCCTATTTGGTGCAACGATGGCAGGATTCGGCCGACCGCCGGCCACCACCCACCGGCTATCCCCCGGCCAGCCGGCGGTCCGGCGTCCCTGGGCTGGCTCGATGAACGGCACGGGTACGCGCGAGCAGCGACGGCGCACCGGGGCGCGCTACACCGCAGCGGCTGTCGCGTTCGGGCTTCTCATGGCGAGCGGGGCGAGTGCCAGCACGACGACGGTCGATGCACAGCCGGCCCGGGCTGCGGAGGGGGCGTACCCGGATCACGCCGGCGGAGGCAGCCCGCTGTTCCTGGAGCTGCCCCCGGTGACGCCGGACGGGCCCGCCGCGGACCGGGTTCGCCAGACCGGCAGCGAGCAAGAAGACCCGGCCGGGCCGGCCTCCGACCGCTCGCAGCGGCTGAGCGGGATACCGGCAACCGTCCTCGCCGCCTACCTGCGTGCCGTTGGCCGTCTCCGCACCGAGCGGCCGTCGTGCGGCGTACCGGTGCCGCTGTTGGCCGCGATCGGGCGGGTCGAGTCGAACCATGCCCGCGGTGGCTACCTGGACCACGCCGGGCGGGCGCGGACGCCGATCATCGGCCCGCAGCTCAACGGTGGACCCGGGGTCGCCGCCATCCGCGACACG
>WHTQ01000044.1 GCA_009377645.1 Micromonosporaceae bacterium
GCCCGCGGTCGCAACGCGGTGGTGCTCAGCTGCGCCGACGGAGTGCTGTTCGTCACCGAGAACGTCTCCACCGCGCTGCACAAGGTCAGCGAGATCTACGACCGGATCGGGTTCGCGGCGGTCGGCCGCTACAACGAGTTCGAGAACCTGCGCCGGGCCGGGGTGCGGATGGCCGACCTGAACGGCTACAGCTACGACCGGCGGGACGTCACCGGCCGGGCGCTGGCCAACGCGTACGCGCAGACGCTCGGCGCCATCTTCACCGACCAGACCAAGCCGTTCGAGGTGGAGATCTGCGTCGCCGAGGTGGGGGTGACCCCGCAGGCCGACGAGCTCTACCGGATCACGTACGACGGCTCGGTGGAGGACTACCCGTCCGGGGTGCTGGCGATGGGCGGCCAGGCGGACCCGATCGTGGCCAACATCCGGGAGGACCACCGGCCGGACGAGCCGCTGGCCACCGCGCTGCGGCTGGCGGTGCGCGGGCTCAGCAGCATCGGCGGGGAGGGCGGCGCGAACCGGACCGTCCCGACCAACCAGCTGGAGGTGGCGGTGCTGGAGCGCCGCCGCACCGGACGTACCTTCCGCCGGATCACCGGCGCCGCGCTGGCCGCGCTGCTGGACCAGCCGGCCGCCCCGTCCGAACCGGCCCCGGTTGAGCCAGCCCCGGTTGAGCCGACCCCGGCTGAGCCGACCCCGGCTGAGCCGACCCCGGTTGAGCCAGCCCGGGACGAGACGCCGCCGCCGGCGGAGGCCGGCCCGGACGAAGGCGAGGCTGCCGACGCCGGCCCGGAGCCGGGGACCAGCTGACCGGACCGGCTCGGCCGGAAGTCGGGACCGGCCCGGCTGCGCGGGCGCGCGAGCCCGCCGGTTCGGGCTAGTGTCGTTGCTATGGATCGGCGCATCTTCGGCCTGGAGACCGAGTACGGGGTCACCTGCACCTACCGCGGGCAGCGGCGGCTGAGCCCGGACGAGGTCGCCCGCTACCTGTTCCGGCGGGTGGTCTCCTGGGGGCGTTCCAGCAACGTGTTCCTGCGCAACGGCGCCCGGCTCTACCTGGACGTCGGCTCCCACCCGGAGTATGCGACTCCGGAGTGCGACTCGGTGCCCGACCTGGTGGCCCACGACCGGGCCGGGGAACGGATCCTGGAGGGGCTGCTGATCGATGCCGAGAAGCGGTTGCACGACGAGGGCATCGCCGGCGAGATCTACCTGTTCAAGAACAACACCGACTCGGCCGGCAACTCGTACGGCTGCCACGAGAACTATCTGGTCTCCCGGCACGGCGAGTTCGGGCGGCTGGCCGATGTCCTGATCCCGTTCCTGGTGACCCGGCAGCTGATCTGCGGCGCCGGCAAGGTGCTGCAGACCCCGCGCGGGGCGGTCTACTGCCTCTCCCAGCGGGCCGAGCACATCTGGGAAGGGGTTTCGTCGGCGACCACCCGGAGCCGGCCGATCATCAACACCCGGGACGAGCCGCACGCCGACGCCGAGCGGTACCGCCGGCTGCACGTGATCGTCGGCGATTCGAACATGAACGAGGTCACTACCCTGCTAAAGGTTGGCGCGGCCGACATCGTGCTCCGGATGATCGAGACCGGGGTGGTGATGCGGGACCTGTCGCTGGAGAACCCGATCCGGGCCATCCGGGAGGTCTCGCACGACGTGACCGGGCGGCGGAAGGTGCGGTTGGCCAACGGCAAGGAGGCCAGCGCGCTGGAGATCCAGCAGGAGTACTTCGCGAAGGCCTCCGAGTTCGTCCAGCGGCGCGGCGGCGACCAGGTCAGCAAGCGGGTGGTGGACCTGTGGGGCCGGGTGCTGGAGGCGGTGGAGACTGGGGAGCTGGAGCCGGTGGCCCGGGAGGTGGACTGGGTGACCAAGCTGCGGCTGCTGGAGTCCTACCAGCGCCGCAACGACCTGCCGCTGGCCCACCCGCGGGTGGCCCAGCTCGACTTGGCCTACCATGACCTGCGCCGCGGTCGCGGCCTGTACGGGCTGCTGGAGCGCCGCGGCGAGGTGGACCGGGTCGCCAGCGACCTGGAGATCTTCGAGGCCAAGGAGTCCCCGCCGCAGACCACCCGGGCCCGGCTGCGGGGCGAGTTCATCCGGCACGCCCAGGAGAAGCGGCGCGACTTCACCGTCGACTGGGTGCACCTCAAGCTCAATGACCAGGCGCAGCGTACCGTCCTGTGCAAGGATCCGTTCCGGTCCCACGACGAGCGGGTGGAGCGGCTGATCGCGAGCATGTGACCTGCGAGCATGTGACCGGAGGCACCGATGCCCCATCCCGACCCGGGCCACCGCGAGCCGGGCCACCCGGACACGTTCCTGCCGGCCCGGCGGGGCTGGCTGGAGCGGCGCCGCGACAAGATCGCCGAGGAGATCGCCCGGAACCGCCGTGGGGAGTACAAGGTCCCCACCTGGGTGCTCGCCACCATCCTGGTCGCGTTCGTGGCCGCCTGGGCCGCGTTGATCATCTTCGCCTGACCGGGGCGACCGTCACAGCAGCGCCGCGGCGTGCCGGCCAGCGGCTGCGTTGGCCAGGAAGTACGGGTGGTCGGCGTCGAGCCCGCGCCCCATGCTGGACAGGGTGGCCGGGCTGGCCCGCAGGGCCGCGTCGAGTCCCTCGGTGGCCACCGTGACCAGCCGGTGCCGGTCCGGGAGCCGGCCCAGGGCGGCGGCCACCTCAGCCGCCAGCTCCGGGGGCAGGTCGTCGGCCAGCCGGTCCGGCACCACCAGGTCGGCACCGGCCAGCGCCACCCGGCCGTACCCGGTGAGGCTGTGGTGCGACACCCCCCGGTGCCGCGGCCGCGGGTCGGCGGCCGAGATCCGTAGCGCGCCGACCGGCCGGCCGCCCAGCACCGCGGCGGCGTTGATCGCCTCGCCGGTCGCCACCCCGGAGAACCCCCAGCGGGTGCCGGTGCCCAGGTTGCCCGGACCCTGGGTCACCACCGCCAGGTCGGCGTGCAGCACGTGGCGGGCCGCCAGCAGTCCGGTGTGGAGGCTGACCGCCTCCAGGTCGCCGCCGAACGCCTGGCCGACCGTGACCACCCCGGCGAGGGCGTCGGCCAGCGCGTCCAGGGTCCGCGAGAAGGCCGCCGGCAGGGCCCCGCCGTCGGTCATCAGGTACGCCACCCGGGCCGCCGGCGCGTCGGCGTGTGCCCCGGCCAGGATCGCCGGCAGGGCCGAGTGCAGGTCGGCGGTGACCACCGGCAGCCCGGCCAGGTCGTCGGCGTCGGCCAGGACCGGGTGGTGCGGCGAGTCCGGCTCGTCCACCCCGGCCACGACCGTCTGCAGTGGAGTGTAGCGGGCCTTCACCAGGTGCCCGTACCGGCCGTGGCCGCCGGCCGGGTCCGCAGGCAGCCGGTCCGGCAGCGCCACCACCAACGCGTACCCACCGGTGCCCAGGCCCAGCGCCAGCGCGCTGGCGTTCAGCAGCACCCGGTCACCGGGGCGTGGGGTGCCGACCAGCGCCGGGTACGCGAGCGCCGGCAGCTCGGCCGGGCCGCCGCCCGGGTCCCGATCGACCGCCACCGTCAGTTCGACCGCGCCGCGCCACGATCGCACCACGGCGCGTACCGTCCCGGCCCGCCACCAGATCCCCGTCCGAGTCGATGTCACCCGGTTGACGGTAGGTTGCGTGGCGGGACGCACACACGTACGGTGTCGGTGCTACCGTCTGGGGAGTGTCCCGCGCGCGCACCGAACGCCTGGTCAACCTGGTGATCTGCCTGCTGGCGACGCGGCGCTTCCTGACCGCGGCGCAGATCGCCGCGACCGTGGCCGGGTATGAGCACGACCCGGACGACCCGCGGGCGCACGAGGCGTTCCAGCGCAAGTTCGAGCGAGACAAGGCCGAGCTGCGCTCGCTGTCGGTGCCGCTGGAGACCGGCACCGACAGCGTCTTCGACACCGAGCCCGGTTACCGGATCACCCGCCGGGCGTACGCGCTGCCGGACATCCGGCTGGCGCCGGACGAGGCGGCGGTGGTCGGCCTGGCGGCCCGGCTGTGGCAGCACGCCGGCCTGGCCGCGGCGGCCTCCTCCGGGCTGAGCAAGCTGCGCGCCGCCGGCGTGGATGTGGACCCGCACGCCACCCTCGGGGTGGAGCCGGTGGTGGCGGTGGACCCGGCGTTCGCGCCGCTGGCCGCGGCCGCCCGGGAGCGGCGGGTGGTCCGGTTCGACTACCGGGTGCCGGAGCGGGACAGTGCGAGCACCCGCCGGCTGCAGCCGTGGGGGGTGGTCTGCTGGCGCACCCGGTGGTATGTGGTCGGCCACGACCTGGACCGGGACGACACCCGCTGCTTCCGGCTCTCCCGGCTGGTCGGGTCGGTGACCA
Organism: Micromonosporaceae bacterium; assembly: GCA_009377645.1. Lineage (GTDB taxonomy): Bacteria > Actinomycetota > Actinomycetes > Mycobacteriales > Micromonosporaceae > Natronosporangium. The sequence continues at coordinate 4,339 of WHTQ01000044.1, forward strand.
CCACCGGTCCGGCCGGCGCGTTCACCCCGCCGGCCGAAGTCGACCTGATCAGCCACGTGGCCCACTCGTGGGGCCCGGTCGAGCGGCACGGCCGGGCGAGGGTGCTGGTGCGCCCCGGGTACGCGGACGGAGTCCGCCGGTGGGCCGAACTGGTGGACCCCGAGCCGGAGGGGGACGTGGCGGTGCTCGCGTACCACTGCGCCGAGGAGCTGGCCCACTGGCTGGTCGGCTACGGCGCGGACGTGCGGGTGCTCGACCCGCCGGAGGTCCGCGACCCGGTGATCACCCGGCTCAAGGAGATCGCCGCGAACGCGGAGGCGCCGTCCGGCCCGGGCGGTCCGGCCGTGCCTGCAACCCCGGCAGGCCCGGCAGCCCCGGGGGCCGTCCGGTGACCGGACGCCCGCCGGGCACCGCGGCCACCGGGTGGCTGGCCCGGCTGCTGAACCTCGTTCCCTACCTGCACGCCCGACCCGGGATGCGGGTCGCCGACGCCGCCGCCGACCTCGGCGTCAGCGAGCAGCAGCTGCGCGACGACCTGGAGCTGCTGTGGGTGTGTGGACTGCCCGGCTACGGCCCGGGAGACCTGATCGACATGGCCTTCGACGGGGACCGGGTCACCATCACCTACGACGCCGGCATCGACCGGCCGCTGCGGCTGACCCCGGACGAGGCGCTGGCGCTGGTGGTGGCGCTACGGATGCTGGCCGAGACGCCGGGGGTGGCCGACCGGGGGGCGATCGACCGGGCGCTGGACAAGATCGAGACGGCGGCCGGGGAGCCGGCGCCGGTGGCGGTCCGGCTGCCGGTCGGCGCCGACCGGCAGCCGGACCGGCTCAGCCAGCTGCGCGACGCGGTCGCCCAGCAACGGGCGCTGGAGATCACCTACTACTCCGCCACCCGGGACCGCACCACCGACCGGGTGGTCGACCCGATGCGGATGGTGATGGTGGGCGGGCACAGCTACCTGGAGGCGTGGTGCCGTAGGGCCCGCCAGGTGCGCCGGTTCCGGGTCGACCGGATCGACGCGCTGGTGGTGCGGGACGAGCCGGCCGCCCTGCCGCCGCAGGCCCGCCCGGCCCCGATCGTGAACGGGATCTTCCAACCCAGTCAGGAGCTCCCGCTGGTGACCCTGCGCGTCGGCCGCGGTGCCCGCTGGATCGCCGAGTACTACCCGTGCGAGCGGGTCGACGAGTCCCGCGACGGCTGGCTGGTCTCGCTGCGGGTCACCGACCTGGCGTGGGCGCGGCGGCTGGTGCTCGGGCTGGGGCCGGAGGTCGAGGTGCTGGCCCCGCCGGCGCTGGTCGAGGCGGTCCGGAGGCACGCGGCGGCGGCGCTGGAGGCGTACGCCACGCCCACCGGCCTGGCCGCCCCGCCCAGCGTCGGCGACTAGGCTCGCGTTGTGTGGTGGTGGATCGCCGGCGCGGTGGTGCTGGTCTCGCTGCTGGTGCTGGCAGTGGTGGCGGTGGGGCTGCGGCGGCGGCTGGCCGAGCTGGACCGGGTGGCCGCCCTGGCGCAGGAGCGGGCCGCCCGGGCGCAGGACCTGCGGGCCGCCGCCGACCGGGTCCAGGCCACCCTGGCCGGGGTCAACCAGCGGATGGCCACCATGGCGCGGCGGCGGGGCGCTGGCTGAGATCAACAAGCCCGCGGGTACGCGGGTATGGCGCATCCCGGTCAGCCACGTACGATGGTGGCGTCACCTGAAACCGATCGATCACCAGGGGGGTGTCCATGGGCGCGTTGAGGCCGTGGCACATCATCGTGCTCGTGGCGGTCCTGGTCCTCCTGTTCGGCGCCAAGCGGTTGCCCGGTGCCGCCCGCTCCCTGGGCCGGTCTATGCGGATCATGAAGGCCGAGACCAAGGGGCTGGTCGACGAGCCGGAACCGGACGACCTGGACGAGAAGGCCGACGCGCAGGCGGGTCGCCGGCCGCTGGACAAGGACCAGGACGCCCCGGCCGCCGGCGAGGTGGTCGACCCGCCGGAGCGTCCGCGCAAGCGCCGCGACCGCCGCGACGCCTGACCAGGCGGCGCAGCCGTGAGCGCAGGCGACGGCCTCGACCGGCGGCGTAGCCCGCTGTCGCTGGCCCGCCGGCTGCTGCCCGGGCGGCGGGGTCCGAGCCAGTTCGCCCGCGCCGCCGACGGCTCGATGAACCTGGTCGAGCACCTGCTGGAGCTGCGCAGCCGGCTGTTCAAGGCCACCATCGCGGTCACCGTCGGCCTGGTCGTCGGCTACTTCGTCGCTGACCCGGTGTTCGCGTTGCTGGAGCGCCCGTACTGCAAGGTCAACAACCTCCCGAGCGGAGAGTGCCAGTTCACCTGGCTGGCCCCCACCGACCCGTTCCTGCAGAAGCTGAAGATCGCGCTGTGGGTCGGGCTGATCATCGCGGCCCCGTTCTGGCTGTACCAGGTCTGGGCGTTCGTGGCCCCGGGACTGCACCGTCGGGAGCGCCGCTGGGCGTACGGGTTCGGTGGGCTCGCCGTCCCGCTGTTCGTCGCCGGGGCGGTGCTGGCCTACTTCGTGGTCGACCGGGGGCTGCACTTCCTGCTCGAGGCGGGCCTCACCGAGGGCGCCACGCAGCTGGAGGCCACCCGATATGTCTCGTTCATCACTCTGCTGATCCTGGTGTTCGGGTTGTCGTTCCAGTTCCCGGTGCTGCTGTTGCTGCTCAACTTCAGCGGGATGGTCAGCGCCCGGAAGCTGCTCAGCTCGTGGCGGGTGGTGGTGTTCGTCTGCTTCGCGTTCGCGGCGATCTTCACTCCCGACCCGGGGCCGTTCGGGATGGTCCTGCTGGCGTCCTGCCTGAGCCTGCTCTACTTCGCGGCGGTGGGCGTGGCGTTCCTGCACGACCGGCGCAAGGCCAGGCACGAGGAGTTCGCCGACCTGCCGGACGACCAGATCTCGGGGTTGGACGAGGACCTCGAGCCGGTGACCGCCGGTGAGCCGGTCGAGCCGGCCGGCACGGTCGACGCGCCGACCCCGCTGGACCGCCGCTACGACGACATCACCTGATCAGAGCTCAGCTCGGGTCGTTTCCGGGGCGCCACTTGATGCCGCAGCCCACGCTCGGGTGGTGCGGTTCGGGCACCGGCTGGCCGGCCAGCGCCAGGTCGGCCGCCGCCCGCAGCGAGGACCCGGTCGGTGCTTGGCGGCCCGGCCGGGAGCCGTCGAACTGGCCCCGGTAGACCAGCCGGCGCTGCCCCTCGTAGAGGTAGAAGTCCGGCGTACAGGCGGCTCGGTAGGCCAGCGCCACCTGTTGGTCTTCGTCGACCAGGTAGGGGAAGCTGAACCCGGCCCGTTTGGCCTGCGCCACCAGGTGCGGCCGGTCGTCATCCGGGTAGCTGGCCACGTCGTTGGAGCAGATGCCGACCGTGGCCAGCCCGCGCCCCGCGTACTCGTCTGTGAAGGCGCCGAAGGCGGACTCGACATGCTGCACGTACGGGCAGTGGTTGCACAGGAACGCGACCAGCAGGGCCGGCGCGTCGGCGAGGTCGGCCAGCCTAACCTCGCCCTCGCCGCCCGCCCGGGGCAGCGTGAAGTCCGGGGCGGGGGAGCCGAGCGGGGCCATGAACGAGTGGACAGCCATGGCGCCCATTCTTCCCGACCGGGCGTGCTGGATACCATCGAGCCTGCCGACGCTGCGAGGAGGTGACGTGTGTACCGCGAACTCACGGAGCTGATGGCCGGGCGCTGAGGCAGGGGACGGCGCCGACGCCAGTGTGGCTGGACTGACTGACACCTACCGGTGGGGAGCGGGGAAGCCTCCTCCACAGTGACCGGGACAATCCGACAACCCCGGTCGTGGTTCGGATTCAGGGATGGAACAGGCCCTGATGAAGCTGGAACCGGAAGTAATCGCTGACCCCAGAGGTACGGCGGTGAACGGGTCCCTCGTCCGGCCGAGCCTGGGACCGGAAACGGGAGAGCGAACGGAACCCTGCGCTCCGAGTTGAAGATCCACTTCAACCCGGAGGAGCGCAGCCATCAGCAGGCGTGCCCAGAACAGATCTGCCCAGAACCAGGGCTTTACATGTGACAATTGCGGCCTCGACCACCGGCCCGGCAAGGGCTTGGTGCTGGTGCACCGGTGCGAGCGGTGCCGGGTGGTCCGGGCCAACCGGCTGGCGGTCGACACCGCCCCAGCCGGACGACCTGGACGCGATCGCCCGGCTGGGGCCGACCGGTTGGCGAGCGCGAGACGGTTGACCGGGAGGCCGGCGTCTTCGCCGCTGCGGCGGCCCAGCGTATTCCGGCCGCAGGTGCGGTAGCGTGCTGTCGTGAAATCCCCTCGGCCGGACGGACCGGTGGCGGTGCTCACCAACCACACCGCCGGCCGGGGCCGGTACGGCCGGCTGCTGCCGGCGGTGCGGGAACGGCTCGCCACAGCCGGCCGCCCGCTGCGCCCGCTGGTCGCCGACAGCGCGGAGGCCGCCGAGGCGGCCTGCCGGGACGCGGTCGCGGACGGTGCCAGCGCGCTGGTCGCGGTCGGCGGTGACGGGACCCTGCACGCGGCGCTGCAGGCGCTGGCCGGCACCGGGGTGCCGCTCGGGGTGGTGCCGGCCGGCACCGGCAACGACCTCGCCACCGGCCTCGGGTTCCCGGCGGCGCCGCTGGCCGCCGCCGACGTGGTCGCCGCCGCCCTGCGGGCCGGCACCAGCCGGCGAGTGGACCTGGCCCGGGTCACCGGCCCGGACGGGACCCAGCGCTGGTTCGGCGGGGTGCTGGCGGCCGGGTTCGACGCGATAGTGAACGCCCGGGCGAACCGGCTGCGCTGGCCTCGCGGGGACCGCCGCTACGACCTGGCGATCTTCCTGGAGCTGGTGCGGCTGCGCCCGCGCGCCTACCTGATGCACCTGGACGGCGTGCCGCACCCGCTGTCGGCGGTCCTGGTGGCGGTCGGCAACACCGCCAGCTACGGCGGCGGGATCCGGATCTGCCCGGACGCGGACCCGACCGACGGGCTGCTCGACGTGGTGGTCGGCGGCCAGATGAGCCGGATCACCCTGGCCCGGCTGCGGCCGCACTCGTACCGGGGGACTCACGTGCACCACCGGCTGGTCACCAGCTACCGGGCCCGGCAGGTGCGGCTGGCCGCCGACGGGATCACCACCTACGCCGACGGGGAGCGCTGCCTGCCGCTGCCCGCCACGTTGGCCGCGGTGCCAGGCGCGCTGGCCGTCCTGACGTAGGTTGGACGGTATGAGCAGTCCCGCCGAGCGGTATGCCGCCGCCCGCCGGCGGGAGCCGGCCGACAGCGACCGGCAGCAACCGCAGCTCGCCGAGTTCGCCGCCGGGCTGGACTTCCCGCTCGACGAGTTCCAGCGCACCGCCTGCCAGGCGCTCGAGCGGGGCAGCAGCGTGCTGGTGTGTGCCCCCACCGGCGCGGGCAAGACCGTGGTGGGGGAGTTCGCGGTCGCCCTGGCGCTGGCCGGGCGCGGCAAGTGCTTCTACACCACGCCGATTAAGGCGCTGTCCAACCAGAAGTACCACGACCTGGTACGGGTGCACGGGGCGGACCGGGTGGGGCTGCTCACCGGCGACAACTCGGTCAACGGCGAGGCGCCGGTGGTGGTGATGACCACCGAGGTGCTGCGCAACATGCTCTACGCCGGGTCGCGCACGCTGGCCGGCCTGTCCTACGTGGTGATGGACGAGGTGCACTACCTCGCCGACCGGTTCCGGGGGGCGGTCTGGGAAGAGGTGATCATCCACCTGCCGGCCAGCGTCTCGCTGGTCTCGCTGTCGGCGACCGTCTCCAACGCGGAGGAGTTCGCCGACTGGCTGGTGACCGTGCGGGGCGAGACCGAGGTGGTGGTCAGCGAGCACCGGCCGGTGCCGCTGTGGCAGCACATGCTGGTGGGCCGCCGGATGTTCGACACGTTGCACGAGGCGGCCGGTGGGTACGAGGTGCACCCGGAGCTGCTTCGCCACACCCGGGAGCTGACCCGGCGAAACGGCGCCGGCGCCGGTGGCCGGGGCGACCGGGACCGCCGGCGCGGCTACCGGGGCTGGCGCTCGCTGGTGCCCACCCGCCCGGAGGTGGTGGAGCGGCTGGACCGGGAGGGGCTGCTGCCGGCGATCGTGTTCATCTTCAGCCGGGCCGGCTGCGACGCCGCCGTGCAGCAGTGCCTGGCCGCCGGGCTGCGGCTGACCAGTCCGGAGGAGCGGGCCGAGATCCAGGCGGTGGCGCAGGCCCGGGTCGCCGGCATCCCGGCCGAGGACCTGGCGGTGCTCGGCTACCGGCAATGGCTGGACGGGCTGCAGCGGGGCCTGGCCGCCCACCACGCCGGGGCGCTGCCGGCGTTCAAGGAGGTGGTGGAGGAGCTGTTCGTACGGGGGCTGGTCAAGGCGGTCTTCGCCACCGAGACACTGGCGCTCGGGATCAACATGCCGGCCCGCAGCGTGGTGCTGGAGCGGCTGGTGAAGTTCGACGGCGAGTCCCACGTGGACCTGACACCGGGGGAGTACACCCAGCTTACCGGCCGGGCCGGCCGGCGCGGGATCGACGTGGAGGGGCACGCGGTGGTGGTGTGGTCCCCGGAGCTGGACCCGCGGCAGGTGGCCGGGCTGGCCTCGACCCGCACCTACCCGCTGCGGTCCAGCTTCCGCCCGTCGTACAACATGGCGGTGAACCTGGTGGGCACGCTCGGGGTGGCGCCGGCCCGGACCCTGCTGGAGTCCTCGTTCGCCCAGTTCCAGGCCGACCGGGCAGTGGTCGGGATCGCCCGGCAGGTGCAGCGCAACACCGAGGCGATCGCCGCCCTCACCGCCGAGCTGGCCTGTGACCGGGGCGACTTCGAGGAGTACTTCGCGCTGCGGCGGCAGGCCACCGAACGGGAGCGGTCGCTGGCCCGGGAGGGGGCGGCGGCCCGCCGGGCGGCGGCGGTCGACTCGCTGTCACGGCTGCGGGTCGGCGACGTGATCCAGGTGCCGGCCGGCCGGCGGGCCGGGCTGGCGGTGGTGCTGGACCCGGACACCGGCGGCTTCGCGGACCCGAAGCCGCTGCTGCTCACCGAGCAGCGGTGGGCCGGCCGGGTGCCGGCCAGCGACTTCGTCACGCCGGTGCGGGCGCTGGCCCGGGTCCGGGTCCCCCGGCACTTCAACCACCGCTCGCCGGCCGCCCGCCGGGACCTGGCGGCGAGCCTGCGGGTCGCGCCGGTCCCGGCGCCCGGACGGCGGCGCCCGCGCACCGGCGAGGACCGGCAGCTGGCCGAGCTGCGGGGGAAGCTGCGCCGGCACCCGTGTCACGGCTGCGAGCAGCGCGAGGAGCATGCCCGGGCGGCCGAGCGCCGGCACCGGCTGGAGCGCGACACCGAGGCGCTGCGCGCCCGGGCGACCAGCCGCACCGGTTCGCTGGCCCGCACCTTCGACCGGGTGGTGGGGCTGCTGACCGCCCGCGGCTACCTGACCGCCGCCGGGGAGGTCACGCCCGCCGGCCGGACCCTGGCCCGGGTCTGGGCCGAGTCCGACCTGCTGGTGGCCGAGTGCCTGCGGCGGGGGCTGTGGGAGGGGCTCGGTCCCGCGCAGCTGGCCGCGGCCGTCTCGGCGGCCGTCTACCAGTCCCGCCGGGACGGCGACGAGCCGGCCAGCGTCCCGGGCGGTGCGGTGGCGGACGCGATCGACGAGACCGGCAAGGTGTGGGAGGAGCTGGCCGCCGACGAGGCCGGCCGGGCGCTGGCGCTGACCCGGGAGCCGGACCCCGGCTTCGCGTGGCCGATCTTCCGGTGGGTACGCGGGGAACCGCTGGGCCAGGTGCTGGCCAGCGGCTCGTTCGACGGGGAGCTGCCGGCCGGCGACTTCGTCCGGTGGGCGCGGCAGGTGGTGGACCTGCTGGCCCAGCTCGCCGACGCCGACGGGGTGCCCTGGCCGATCCGCGCCACCGCCCGGCAGGCGGTGGCGCGGATCGGCCGCGGGGTGGTCGCCGACACCGGGGTCCGCTGAGGACACCGGGCCGGTTGGTGCCGGCGCCGGGCTGCTAGAACACGGTGCTGCTGCCGCCCGGGTTGTTCGGGCCAGTTGGTCGATTGCGGACGCTCGTCCGCAGAGTCACCATCACTCTGACCCGGCCGGGTTGTCAGGCCGGGGTAGGGAGGTACGGGGGGTGGCGGCCGCGCCAGCCGGCGCGGCGAGGGGGAACGGAATGGCAGAGATTGACCACTTTACGTACGGACCGGTCACGCCCGGGTTGGCGTACGCGCTGTCGGTGCTCGGCGCGCTGCTCGGCCTGACCTGCACCGTCCGCGCCCGGGCCGCCGACTCGGCCGCCCGGCGGGCCTGGTTCCTGCTGCTGGCGGCATGGGCAATCGGCGGCACCGGGATCTGGGTCATGCACTTCATCGCGATGCTCGGGTTCGGGGTGTCCGGCTCGGAGATCCGCTACGACGTGCCGATCACGACCGCCAGCGCGGTGATCGCGATCGGGGTGGTGGGGGTGGGCCTGTTCACCGCGGGGATCGGCCGGCCGCACCCGGTGAAGATCATCCTCGGTGGCACGTTCGCCGGGCTCGGGGTGGCGGCAATGCACTACACCGGGATGGCGGCGATGCAGATCAACGGGACCGTCCGCTACGACGACCAGCTGGTCGCCGGGTCGGTCGCGATCGCGGTGGTGGCGGCCACGGTGGCGCTGTGGTTCACGGTGACCGTCCGCAAGCCGGTCGCGATCATCGCCTCGGCGCTGGTGATGGGGGTGGCGGTCTGCGGGATGCACTACACCGGGATGGCCGCGATGCGGGTGCACCTGCACGAGCCCGGACCGCTGACCGGCTCCACCGCGTTCGCGCTGATCCTGCCGATCGTGCTACTGGTGATCCTGGTGGTGGTCGGGCTGGTCTACGCGGTGCTCGCGGCCCCCACCGACGAGGACCGGGCCGGCGCCGCCTACCTGGCGGAGCGGATCGCCAGCCGGCCGCCGCCGGACCGGCCGGCCGGCTCCGGAACCGGCTCGGGCTCAGGACCGGGCTTGGGAGCGGCTCGGTTCGGCGGCGCCGGCCAGCGCGTCGACCAGCCGGCGGCAGGGACCGGCCAGGTTCCAGGTCCCGGCCAGCGCCAGCAGCCGGTCCGGGTCGGCCGGCGTGGCCGGCAGAACCGGGTCTAGCTGTGGCAGCGGGACGTCCCGGGCCACCCGGACCACGGTCTGCGCCACCGCCAGGTAGTCGTGCGCCGCCGCCAGCTTGCCGCGCAGCCCGGGGGCGAACCCGGCGTCCGGGTCGTCCAGCGCGGCCACGATCGTGGCCAGGTCGCCGTGCCGCGTCACCAGCCGGGCGGCGGTCTTGTCGCCGACCCCGGCCACGCCCGGCAGGCCGTCGCTGGGGTCACCCCGCAGCGCCGCGAAGTCCACATAGGCGCCGGCCGGCACCCCGTACCGGGCCTGCACCGCGGTGTCGTCGAAGACCTCCAGGTTGGCCACGCCGCGGCCGCAGTACAGCAACCGCACCGGCACCGAGTCGTCCACCAGCTGGAACAGGTCCCGGTCACCGGAGACCACCTCGACCGGTCCGGGACCGACCGTGGCCAGGGTGCCGAGCACGTCGTCGGCCTCGTACCCGGCCACCCCGACCGCCGGGATCCCCACCGCGGCCAGCAGGTCGAGGATCACCGGGATCTGCGGGACCAGCAGGTTCGGCACCGACTCCTCGCCCGGGGGGCCGCCGCTGGCCAGCCGGTGAGTCTTGTACGAGGGCAGCAGCGCCACCCGCCAGGCCGGGCGCCAGTCGGCGTCCATCGCGCACACCAGCCGACCCGGTGCCCGGGTGCGGATCAGTGTGGACAGCATGTCGAGGAACCCGCGGACCGCGTTGACCGGGGTGCCGTCGGCGGTGGTCGCGGCGGCGGTCGGAATGCCGTGGAAGGCGCGGAAGTACAGGCTCGGGGCGTCCACCGCCAGCAGTGGTCGGGTCGTCGTCACCCGGACAGCTTGGCATACACTCGGCCAGAACGAGCATTAAGCTGGACGGCATGGTCACCGAGGACCCCCGGTTGCTGCCCACCCCCGAAGCGCACGACCTGCTGGAGCTGACCCGCGAGCTGGCCGACAAGGAGCTGGCGCCCCGGGCCGACGAGGGGGAGCACCGGGGCGAGTTCCCCCGGGAGCTGATCCGGACCCTGGGCCGGGCCGGGCTGCTCGGCCTGCCGTACCCGGCGGTCCACGGTGGCGGCGACCAGCCGTACCAGGTCTACCTGCGGGTGCTGGAGCTGCTCGCCTCCCGCTGGCTGGCGGTGGCCGAGGCGGTCAGCGTGCACACGCTGGCCTGCTATCCGCTGGCCGCCCACGGCACCGACGCGCAGCGCGAGCGGCTGCTGCCGGCGATGCTGGGCGGGGAGCTGCTCGGTGCCTACTGCCTGACCGAGCCGGCCGGCGGCTCCGACCCGGCGGCGATGACCACCCGGGCGGACCGGGACGGTGAGTCCTATCTGGTCAGCGGCACCAAGGCGTGGATCACGCACGCTGGAGTCGCGGACTTCTACAACGTCTTCTGCCGCACCGGCGGGGGCGGTGCGAACGGGATCTCCTGCCTGCTGGTCGATGCCGGCACACCCGGGATCGCGCCGCAGGCCCGGGAGCGCACGATGGGGCTGCGGGCCTCGCCGGTGGCCCAGATCGCCTTCGACGGCGTGCCGGTGCCGGTCGACCGGCGGCTCGGTGCCGAGGGTCAGGGGTTCTCGATCGCGATGCAGGCGCTGGACGCCGGCCGGCTCGGGATCGCCGCCTGCGCGGTCGGCCTGGCCCAGGCGGCGCTGGACTACGCGCTGCGGTACGCGCGGGAGCGGCAGCAGTTCGGCCGGCCGATCGTCGAGTTCCAGGGGGTGGGGTTCCTGCTGGCCGACGCCGCCACCCAGATCGCGGCCGCCCGGGCGCTCACGTTGAGCGCGGCCAGGCTGCGTGACCTCGGTCTGCCCTACACCGCCGAGGCCGCCAAGGCGAAGCTGTTCGCCACCGACATGGCGATGCAGGTGACCACCGATGCGGTGCAGGTGCTGGGCGGGTACGGGTATGTCGCCGACCATCCGGTGGAGCGATGGATGCGGGAGGCGAAGGTGCTGCAGATCGTCGAGGGCACCAACCAGATTCAGCGGCTGGTGATCGCCCGCGGCCTGGCCCACGGCTGACTGCCATGCCCGGTCCGCGAGAATGTGGACCGTGGGGGACGTGACGGACGTGCTCGACCGGGTCTGGCGGGCCGAGTCCGGAGGCATGCTGGGGGTGCTCACCCGGCGGCTGGGCGACCTGGACCGGGCCGAGGAGGCGCTGCAGGACGCGCTCGGCCAGGCCCTGGCGCACTGGCCGGACGAGGGGGTGCCGGACAACCCGGCCGGCTGGTTGGTCACCGCCGCCTGGCGCAAGGCGGTCGACCGGCTGCGCCGGGAGGCCACCGGCCGGGACAAGCTCGCCACGCTGGCCAACCCCCTGCCGCGGGAGCCGACCGGCGACGACCGGCTGGCGCTGATCTTCGCCTGCTGCCATCCGGACCTGCCCGAGCCGGCGCAGGTGGCGCTGACCCTGAACGCGGTCACCGGGCTGACCGCCGAGCAGATCGCCGCCGGCTTCCTGGTCCCCACCGCGACCATGGCACAGCGGCTGGTGCGGGCCAAGCGGCAGCTGCGCGAGGCGCGGGTGCGGTTCGAGCCACCCGACCCGGCCGACTACCCGACCCGGCTGCCGGCGGTGCTGTCCACCCTCTACCTGATCTTCAACGAGGGCTACCTGGCTAGCTCGCGGGAGACCCCGCAGCGCCGGGAGCTCGCCATCGAGGCGCTGGACCTGGCCCGGCAGCTGGCCGACCTGCTGCCGGCCGAGCCGGAGGTGGCCGGGCTGGCGGCCCTGCTGGAGCTGCACGAGGCCCGGGCCGCCACCCGGTTCGACGGGTGGGGCCGGCTGGTGCTGCTGGAGGACCAGGACCGCCACCGGTGGGACCGTCCGATGATCCAGTCGGCGGTGGTGCGGCTGGGACGGGCGATGGCCCGCGGGCAACCCGGCCCGTACCAGCTGCAGGCCGGCATCGCCGCCCAGCACGCGCTCGCCCCCTCGTACCCGCGTACCAACTGGACGTTGATCCGGGCCCTCTACGACCAGCTGCACGCGCTGACCGGCTCGCCGGTGGTGCTGCTCAGCCGGGCGGTGGCGACCCGGTACGCGGTCGACCCGGCCACGGCGCTTGCCGAGGTGGACGGGCTGGGGGACCGGCTGGTCGGCTACCGGCTGTGGCACGCGACCCGGGCGGAGCTGCTGCGGGCGCTGGGGCGCGACGACGAGGCGGCCGAGGCGACCCGGCGGGCGCTGGCGCTGGCGACCAACCCGGCCGAGCGGGAGCTGCTCAGCCGGCGGCTGCGCACCGGCTGAGCCCCCGCCCGCCCGGCCCCGGTGCCGGCTCAGCGGTGCCGGCTCAGCGCTGCATGACCGGCCGGACCTCGACCTTGTCGCCGAAGCGGGCCACACCCGGCCAGGTCGCGGCGACCGCCACCGCGTCGTCGATGTCGTCGGCCTCCAGCATGATGAACCCGCCGACCACCTCCTTGAGCTCGAGGTACGGCCCGTCGGTCACCATCGGCGCTCCGTCCGGGCCGCGGCTGACCGTCTTGGCCTTGCGGGAGGTGTCCAGCTCCGCGCCGCCGTCGGCGATCTTCCCCTCCGCCTGCCACTTCTCCATCCAGGCGTAGATCTCGTTCATGGCGTTTTCCTGCTCGGCGGCCCGGTCCGGGTCGTACCAGCCGTCCTCGTCGCCGCAGAGCAACATCACGTACCGCATGCGGTTCTCCTCTCTGCACTGGTCTACTCAAGCACTTGACGAGCGGGGTGCGGGTCGACTCGACCGGACGCGGTAGGTTTTCGGTCGTGGAAGAGACCGACCGGGCGATCGTCGCCGCCCTGACCACCGACGGCCGGCTGTCATACACCGACCTGGCCGAGAAGGTCGGCCTGTCGGTCTCGGCGGCGCACCAGCGGGTGCGCCGGCTGGAGCAGCGGGGGGTGATCCAGGGGTACGCGGCGCGGGTGTCGCACGAGGCGCTGGGGCTGCCGCTGACCGCGTTCGTGGCGATCCGCCCGCTCGACCCGTCCCAGCCGGACGACGCGCCCGAGCGGCTGGCGCAGCTGGCGGAGGTGGAGGCGTGCTACTCGGTGGCGGGGGAGGACTTCTACCTGTTGCTGGTGCGGGTGGTCAGCCCACTGGACCTGGAGCGGCTGCTGCAGGAGATCCGGTCGGCGGCCAACGTCACCACCCGCACCACGGTCGTGCTGTCCATTCCGTACGAGAACCGCGCCCCGAAGGTGGGATCATAACCATCCGTTGTGCGCCAGGTGGTTAGCCGTCAGGTAGCCACCTGCATCGCCGACGGGTCCCGGCGGTACATCGTCACCACATACTCGACCAGCGAGATCAGGGTGTGCTTGACCGAGTCCCGGACCCGCGCGTCGCACATCACCATCGGGGTGTGCGGCGCGATCGCCAGCGCCTCCCGGATCTCGCCCTCGGCGTACCTGGGGGCGTCGTCGAACATGTTGACCGCCACCAGATAGGGCACCTTGCGGCTCTCGAAGAAGTCGATCGGCGAGAAGCTGTCGGTGATCCGGCGGGTGTCGACCAGCACCACAGCACCGATCGCGCCCCGGTTGAGCTCGTCCCACATGAACCAGAACCGGGTCTGCCCGGGCGTTCCGAACAGGTAGAGGATCAGGTCGGACGACATCGTGATCCGGCCGAAGTCCATCGCCACCGTGGTGGTGGTCTTGGACGGCACGCCGCTGGTGTCGTCGACCGTGTTGCTGGCGGCGGTCATCACCGCCTCGGTGGTCAGTGGCGTGATCTCGGAGATGGCACCCACCATGGTTGTCTTACCGACGCCGAACCCGCCCGCCACGAGGATCTTGGCCGACTTGATCCGGCCCGTGGCTGGTTGGCGCATCGTCGGGTCAGAGCTTGCGGAGTCCACTTAGCACCCTCTCCAGCAGTTCCATGCGTTCCTCGTAGCCTTCACTGACGTTGGTTTCGTGCAGGGTGAGCATCCCCTCGGTGGTCATGTCGGCCACCAGCACCCGGGCCACGCCGAGCGGCACCCGGATGTGCGAGGCGATCTCGGCCAGCGACAGTGCCCGACCGTCGCACAGGTCGGCGATCATGTGCTTGTCGCGCCCGGCGAACGCCGCCTCCTGCCGGCCCTGCGGGGTCGTGACCAGGATCGCCTCGATGGCGATGTCCCGGATCGGCTCGGTGCGACCACGCGTGACTGCGTACGGCCGGATGAGCTGGCCGCGCGGGTCCTGCCGGGGACCGTCCACCGCTCACCTCCACTGGTTGCCACGCCACGCCATCGAAGCCGCCCACCGTCACTGGAAGCCGGCCACGGCCGCTCGTACCGCCGGGGTCAGTGCGTTGCCCACCCGCTCCACGAGCAGCGCCATCTCGTACCCGACCTGACCGACGTCGCAGCCGCGGGCGGCCAGCGAGGCCAGTGCCGCGCCGTCTCCCATGGACATGAGAAACAGGAACCCTCCGTCCATCTCCACGACGTTCTGCAGGACGGCTCCCGCCTCCAGCAGTCCGGCAGCGCCCTGGGTCAGGCTGACCAGTCCGGCTGTGATCGCCGCCAACTGGTCGCCGCGGTCGCGGGGCAGGTCCCGGGAGTGCGCCAACAGCAGACCGTCCGACGAAACCGCGATCGCGTGCGCGACCCCGTGGACCTCGTCGGTGAAGTTGGTCAGCAGCCAGCCCATGTCCCGTTGGGTTGGTGTCGTCATCTGGGGAACGTCTCCTCCCGTGACCCCCTCGCTACCTTACACATCATCGTGCCCCGCTTTCCCGTCCGCGCTGGACTCCGCGGTGGTACGCGGAGAGCAGCCCCCGGACCTCTTCCGGCGAACGGCGCTGGCTGGCCCCGGGCGTGGGGGTCTCCACACTGCCCGGCACCAGCTGCGCCTGTGGCACGCGCTTGGGCAGACCGGACTGAGTGGAGCCGGCCGGCTGTGGTGCGGCCGCCGCGGCCGCGGCGTGCCAACCGGTGTCGGCGGCGGTCCGCCAGCTCTCGTTCGGATCTGCGTCGTAGGCCGCCGGGGGCTGCCCGGTGCCCGCTGGTTCCCGCGGTGGCGGGCTGGCCGGCGGTGGGCCGGCCGGCGGCGCGGCGGTGGTCGCGCGAACCGGCGGCGGCCCGGCCGGATAGTGCCCGGCACTCGGGGCGTTCACCTGCCGGCCCAGATCGAGCGAGCCGTGGCTGCGGAACCAGACCGCCTCCATCTCCTTGAAGATCGGCAGCTCGATGGTGGCCTCCGGGTTGCGGGCGGCCACGGCGCTGGCCGGCGGCGGTGGCGCGGCCGGCGGCGGGGTGTGGTGCGCGGTCAGCTCGTACAGCGGCCGGCCGGCCACCGGCAGGTCGATCCGGTGCACATCGCCGTAGCTGACCTGCCCGTTGCCGGTCGCCGTTCCGGCCTGGTTGACCGGTGGCGCGGTCCGGCGGCCGGCGGCGTGGTGGGTCACCGCCGCCGGGCGCTGCGGCAGCTGGCCCAGGTGGCGGGACGGTACCGGCGGCGGTGGCGCCGCCGGTACCTGCTCGACCGGCAGCGGCGCCCGGGGAGCCGGGACCTCGAGGCTGCGCATCCGGGACCGGGGGAGGATCAGGATGGCGCGTGGCAGCGCCACGTACGCGATGGTGCCGTAGCTCGGGTCGCACCGCAGCTCGACCCGGATCTGCTGCCGGGAGGCGAGCCGGGCCACCACCGCCAGGCCCATCTTCCGGAACGTGGTCACCTCGACCGCCGGCGGCGTGGCCAGCCAGGCGTTGAGCCGGCCCACCTGGTCCTGGGACATCCCCACGCCGCGGTCCTCGATCTGGATGATCATCTGGTCACCGAGCCGCCGGGCCTCGCAGACCACCGCCGACTCCGGCGGCGAGAACCGGGTCGCGTTGTCGAACAGCTCCGCCACCAGCCGGACCACGTCGTTGACCGCGTTGGCGACCACCGACACGTCGGCGTCCACCGTACCGAACTCGATCCGGTCGTAGTGCTCCACCTCGGACTGGGCCGCCCGCAGCGCGTCCACCACCGGTGCGTCCTCGGTGCGCGGGGGGCTGCTGTCCGCGCCCGCGAGCACCAGCAGGTTCTCGTCGTTGCGGCGCATCCGGGTGGCAAGGTGGTCCAGCGCGAACATCCGGGACAGCCGCTTCGGGTCCTCCTCGTGGCGCTCGATCTCGTCCAGCTGGCTGATCATCCGGTCGACCAGCGACTGGCTGCGCCGGGCCAGGTTGAGGAACATCGCCGAAACGCTGGTACGCAGGGCGGCCTGCTCGGCGGCGACCCGCACCGCGGCCCGGTGCACCACGTTGAACGCCTGCGCGACCTGCCCGATCTCGTCCCGGCTGCGCAGCTCGATCGGCTCCCGCACCTGGGCGGCCAGCTGGGCCGGGGTGTTCTCGCCGAGGGTGCGCGGGTCGCTCAGCCGGGCCACCGTGGCGGGCAGCTCCCGGTCGGCCACGGCCAGCGCGTTCTCCCGCAGCCGGCCCAGCGACCGGGCCAGCATCCGGGCCAGCAGCACCGCCACCGCGATCGCGACCACCAGCGCCAGCAGCACCGCCACCGACTCGAACAGCACCTGCTGGAACACGTCGTCGCGGATCTGGTCGGCCAGCGCGAGCTGGCCGTCGTGCAGCCGTTGCTCGGCCACCCGGGTCAGGCCGACCACCGCGCCCAGCGCCTGCGAGGCCTGCGCCGCGCTGACCTCCGACTGGTCGCCGGCGGATCGCATGACCTGGTCGGCCACCCGTTCGGCGATCACCACCGAGCCGCCGGTGATGATCGTGTTGACCGCGGCCAGCTGCGTCGCGTCGGCGGCCAGCGTGAACGCGAGCAGCGCCTCCTGCTGACCGGTCTGGCTGGCCAGGAACGGCGTGAGCTGCTGGTCGCCCGGGATGTCGTCGACCAGCGCCACGTACGCAACCGCCTGCGCCTCGGCCATCTGGTTCTTCGCCTTGGACAGCGCCGCCACCGCCCGGACCGACTCCGCCAGGGTCGGGTTGCCGGCAACTTGGGCCACGGACTCCTGGTACGCGATGATGTCGCTGAGAATCACGCCATAGCGCAGGACCGAGCCGGAGATCGTGACCACGGAGCTGCCGACCATCTCCTGGCGGGTGGCGTCCAGCGTCGCCAGCTGGTCGTCCACTCGGTCCAGCCGCTCCTGGACCAGGTCCGGCAGCTCGCCGAGCTCGTCCCGCACCGACGTGTAGGCCGCGACCGCCGCGTCGGTATCGACGGCCTGGGCGTTGAACGCGCCGGCGTCGCCGGCCGGGTCGGCCAGCAGCTGGGCGGCCCGCATCCGTTCCAGGTGCAGCTGCTGGGACACGCCGGAGGCCTCGGCCGAGACCCGGGCCAGCGACTGGGTCAGGTCAGCGGCCAGCGCCCGCTGGCCGCTGTCCACCAGCCGCACCGCCGCCAGTGCCACCACCGCGATCAGCGGGATGATCAGGATCAGTCCCAGCTTCGAGCGGATGCGTGCGTCGCGTAGCCGCGACTTGAACAAGCCCCGCGGGCGCGGTGGCCCGGACTCTGCTGCCGGGGGGCGACCTGTCAACGTGCTGCCTCCGTCGTGGGCTGGTCTTTGTGCGGAACTCAGGATCGACTACCGGCCAATGACCGTGGCCCGGCAGTCAGTAGCACGTCGGCGATTTCATCACACCTGCCGCCTGCGCGGAAGGCGCGGGCGCCGCTGAGTGGGCGGCCAGGACCTGCTATCGGCCCGCCGGCCCACCCGGAACGAGGTCAGCGGACGGTCGCTGAGCAGGTACAACACGGGATCACTGCGGGGGACCCATCAGGGTGCTCCGCGCTGGCTACGGTAGGTAGTGAGTGGTCGCGATCTGCTGTGTCCTAGATCACACTCGTGGGCCGTAACCTTTCCCGCCCTGCTTCAATGCATTCGCCGGTTATGCCGGATCACCCGACCTGGACCGGTGCGGCGGAGTTTGGCAAGGTAGTGCCCGCCCTACCGGCGGGTCCGACCTGGGTCCGAGACCGGTGCAGCCACGGCAGCAGGAGGAGCAGGGTGGGCAGGTCCAGAAACCGACGGTACGGGCTCGGGGGAGCACTCAGCGCCCTGCTGGTGACGCTGGCCGGGTGTTCGGTGGTCGCGAACGAGTCCGAGCCGGAGCCGGTCCGGATCGCCGCCGACCTCCAGCTCACCGGCGACGGATCCGCGCTCGGCACCGTCTACCGCAACGCGCTGCAGCTGCGGGTCGAGCAGGTGAACCAGCTCGGGCTGCTCGGTGACCGGCGGCTGGAGCTGGAGGTCCACGACAACCGGTCCGACCCGGCGACCTCCACCGCGAACATCGAGCGGCTGGCCGCCGAGCCGGACCTGGCGGCGCTGATCACCGGCGGGTGCGGCGAGTGCGTGGTGTCCGCTGTGGACGCCATCAACACCCGCGGGATGCCGACGATCGCGCTGGCGGCTCCGACCAACGTCAGCTCCCCAGTCGGCGAGCGGCCGTTCCTGTTCAAGCTCGGGCCGAACGCCAACCACAACGCCTTCGCCCTCACCGCCGCGCTGGCCGCGGCCGACGTCGAGACGATCGGGCTGGTGACCACCGGAGACCAGTACGGTGAGGACGGGCTGGCGGAGATGACCGACGCCGCCGTACGGCCGAACATCGAGATCGTCGTGCACGAGCAGGTCGGCGGCGGCGCCGACCTGGCGGCGGCGGCGGGCCGGATCGCCGGCCACGACCCGGACTCGGGCATCCTGCTCGACCCCGACGCCGAGCAGCTCGGCCCGGACGCCGTGGTGGTGTGGACCTCCGCCGCCCTGGCCGGGGAGACCGCCGCCAGCCTGCGGGACGCGGGCTACGACGGTCCGCTCTACCTCGACGCGGGGGCCGCCGGCGACCTGTTCCTGGCCGGTGCCAGCCGGGATGCGCTGGCCGGTGCCACGCTGGTGTTCACCGAGACCCTGGTGATGGACGAGGTGGTCGCCACCTCCCCGGCGAAGGCTGCCCGCAAGACCTGGTTCCGGGACTACACCGCCCAGTTCGGCACCTACCACGCCTACTCGTCGTTCGCGGCGGACGCGGTGGCGCTGGTGGTCGATGGGGTCAACCGGGCCGGTGGCACCGACCGGGCGCAGCTGCGCGACACCATCGAGACGACCCAGCTGGACGGGCTGACCGGTCAGCTGCGGCTGACCCAGTCACAGCACAGCGCCCTGGCGGCGCGGGCGCTGACCCTGGTGACCGTCCGCGGCGACCGGTGGCGGCTCGGCGGCTGACCGGCTCTGGAGCCGGACCGGCGCTACGAGGACTTGTTACGAGGTCGTGGCCCGGACCCAGGGCAGCAGCAGCCGCTCCACGCCGACCAGGACGTAGTAGAGGACGATGCTGATCACGCTGAGCACGACGAGCGCGGCGAACGCGAGGTCGGTCCGCCCGAGCCCGCCGGACTGGTTGACCACGTACCCGAGGCCCTCCCGGCCGCCGGCGAACTCGCCGATCACGGCGCCGATCACCGCCAGCGGGACCGCCAGCTTGAGCCCGATGAAGATCTGCGGGAGGGCATACGGGAACCGTACCTTGGCGAAGGTCTGCCAGCGGGAGGCGTCCAGCGACCGGGCCAGCTCCACCAGCTCAGCCGGGGTCGAGGTGAGGCCGCTGGCGGTTGCCAGCACGACCGGGAAGAAGCACACCAGCACCGCCATCGCGACCTTCGGCTCCAGGTTGAACCCCAGCCAGACGATCAACAGCGGGGCCAGCGCGATCTTCGGGATCGCGTTGAACGCGACCAGCCAAGGGTAGGTCATCTGGCTGAACACCCGGGACAGAGCGATCGCGGTGCCGATCACCAGGCCGCCGGCCGTGGCGATCGCGAACCCGCCCAGCGTCTCCACCAGCGTGACCCGGCCGTGCTCGGCCAGGTAGTCGGGCCGGTCCCGCAGCTCGGCCAGCACGTCGGCCGGCGGCGGCAGCAGGATCCGCTGGACGTCGGTGAAGGTGGTGGCCGCCCACCAGGCCGCCAGCGAGAGCACCAGGGTGAGGGCCGGGAGCAGCAGCACCGACCAGCCCGGAAACCGGGCCCGCCAGGGGCGCGGGGGAGCCGCCTCACCCAGCGGCGGCTCGGCGGTCTGGGCGGTGGTGGCGGAGCCGGCTGGCATGACTGTCTCCTGTTCCGGCGTCGGGGCGGAGTCCCGTCGGCACCGGTGCCGACGGGACTCCGCCCGGGGGTCTGCGGTCAGCCGGAGATGATCAGGCTGGGCGTGATCACGTCCTCGGCGGTGATCCCGGGCGGGATCGCGCCGGTCGCCTCCAGCAGCGCGATCGTCTGGGAGACCCGGACCTCGTCGACGGAGCCGATCGGGACCCCGGCCTGCCGGACGTAGGACTCCATGATCTCCAGCTCGGCAGCGGCCACCTCCGGGACGACGGACTCGTCGGCGGCGGCCAGGATCTCGGCCGCCCCCTGCGGGTCGTCGATCGAGTATTCCAGCCCCCGGAACAGCGCGTCCCGGAACCGCTGCACCAGGTCCGGGTCCGACTGCGCCAGCTCGGTCGAGGTGACCAGCGAGTTCCCGTACAGGTCGGTCATCTCGTCGCTGTAGGGGATGAACGAGGCGGTCTCGCCTTCGGCGGCGGCCTCGATCAGCGGCACGCCGACCGAGAACTGGCCGATCGCGTCTACCTGGCCGCTGGCGAGCAGGGTGGGCAGCTGCGGCGGGTCGGCGTCGACCAGATCGACCGACTCCGGGTCGATGCCGACCAGGTCGGCGTAGGTCGGAAACAGCAGCCGGCCGACCGAGCCGCTGGAGTCGGCGATGGACTTGCCCTCCAGGTCCTGTGGGGTCTGGATCTCATCACCCAGGCTCATGAAGCCGATCAGCGAGAGCTGGTGGACGGCGCCGACCACGGTGATCCCCTCGATCTCGCCGTTGCCCAGCAACAGCGTGACGCCGCTCATGTCGCCGGTGGCGAACTGCGCCTGGCCGGAGGCGACCAGCGCGATGTTGTCCCCGGTGCCGGTGCCGGGCTGGATCTCGACGTTGATGTTCGCTTCCTCGAAGTAGCCCTTCTCCTGGGCGACCCAGGCATACGCCTCGCGGCCGAAGACGCCGAACGCGGTGATGTAGACGACCTCGTCCGGTGTGGTGTCCTCATCACCGGTGTCGCCGTCCCCACCGGTGCAGGCACTCGCGACCAGCATGGTCGCGACCGCCGCGAGGGCGGTGAGGATGCGGGTGTGCCGTCTCATGAGTAGCCTTCCTGTGAAATCAGCGGTGCTGGCATGCTTTTGTCGGGGTAGTGTGCTCGCGGTCCCGGCGGGACATCGAGCCGGGCGGCTGTCGGCACCACCCGGCGGCAGGGCGGACAGCCTACGGCAGGCTAACAGGCCTGGCAGCCCGGCACCAGGCTCTAGATCAAGGGTGTCCCACCCGCTAGCCTCGACGGTGGCTAGTCCGAACGGATAGGGGACTCGGATGATTCGGATCAGCGGTGTCTCGCACACCTTCGCCAGTCGGGCCGGCACCGTCGAGGCCCTGCGCGACATCGACATCGAGGCGGCCGAGGGCGAGTTCGTCGCGGTGGTCGGCCGGTCCGGCTGCGGGAAGTCCACTCTGCTACGTCTTGTCGCAGGTTTGATCACACCGAGTGACGGCGAGGTGATCGTGGACGGTACCCTGGTCACCCGTCCCCGACGCGACCTCGCGATGGTGTTCCAGCGGCCGGCGCTGTTCCCGTGGCGCACGGTGCTGGACAACGTGCTGCTGCCGGTGGAGGTGTTCGGCTGGCGCCGGGCCGACCACCGGGGCCGGGCGATGGAGCTGCTGGACCTGGTCGGGCTGGCCGGCTTCGAGCGGCGGCTGCCGCACGAGCTGTCCGGCGGGATGCAGCAGCGGGTGGCGCTGTGCCGGTCGCTGCTGCCACAGCCGCGGGCGATGCTGATGGACGAGCCGTTCTCGGCGCTGGACGCGCTGACCCGCGAGGAGCTGTCGGTGCAGCTGCAGCGGATCCACATGGAACACCGCACGACCATCCTGTTTGTCACGCACTCGATCGACGAGGCGATCCTGCTCGCCGACCGGGTGGTGGTGCTCAGCCCGCGGCCCGGCCAGGTCCGCAAGATCATCGACGTGGACATCCCCCGCCCGCGTACCCTCGGCCGCACCGCCCACCTGGAGGACGTCGCCCGGATCAGCGCGGAGCTGCACGAGCTGCTGCTGCCCGCCCAGGCCGCCTGAGGCCAGGGGGCGGAGCATGCAGGTCTGGGTCTTCACCGAGCCGCACCGCGGCGCCGACTACGACGCCCAGCTGCGGTTCGCCCGGCTGGCCGAGGAGTGCGGCTTCGCCGGCCTGGTGCGGGCCGACCATTACCAGGCCATGGGCGGCGCCGGCGGTCTGCCCGGGCCGTCCGACGCCTGGGTGACCGTGGCCGGGCTGAGCCGGGAGACCACCCGGCTGCGGCTCGGAGTCCAGATGTCCACGGTGACCTTCCGGCTGCCTGGGCCACTGGCGATCACCGTGGCGCAGGTCGACCAGATGAGCGGCGGCCGGGTCGAGCTGGGGGTCGGCGCCGGGTGGTACGAGCGCGAGCACCGCTCGTACGGGATCCCGTTCCCGCCGGCCACCGAACGGTTCGACCAGCTGGCCGAACAGCTCGAAATCATCACCGGACTGTGGCAGACCCCGGTCGGGAGCCGGTTCAGCCATCACGGCAAGCACTATGAGCTGGTGGACTCGCCGGCGCTGCCGAAGCCGGTGCAGCGGCCCCGGCCGCCGGTGATCGTCGGTGGGCGGGGCCGCCGCCGCACCCCGGAGCTGGCCGCCCGCTACGCCGACGAGTTCAACGCCGTGTTCGTCAGCATCGCCGAGGCGGCCGGCCAGTTCCGGCGGGTCGCCGAGGCCGCGCAGCGGGTCGGCCGCGCCGCCGCCGGCCGGCCACCGCTGCGGCTCTCGCTCGGGCTGCTGGTCGCGTGCGGCCGCACCGAGGCGGAGGCCCGGCGCCGGGCCGAGACGATGTACGAGCAGAACACCGCGCTGCCGCAGGAGGACCCGGTGATCGGCACCCCGGACCGGGTGGTGGACCGGATCGGGCAGCTCGCCGGGATCGGGGGCGGCCGGGTCTACCTGCGGCTGACCGAGCTGGCCGACCTGGACCACCTGGCGCTGCTTGGCGAGCGGGTGCTGC
This sequence comes from Micromonosporaceae bacterium, assembly GCA_009377645.1. Taxonomy (GTDB): domain Bacteria; phylum Actinomycetota; class Actinomycetes; order Mycobacteriales; family Micromonosporaceae; genus Natronosporangium. The sequence continues at coordinate 27,488 of WHTQ01000044.1, forward strand.
CGCAGGTCGCCCCGCCCGGCGGCACCGGCAGCGGTTAGCGTGTCGGTCATGCGCAACCTGCTGACCGTCACCGACGAGCTGTACGAGTACGTCCTGGCGCACACCACGCCGCTGGACCCGGTCGCCCGGGACCTGGTCGAGCAGACCCGGGCGGTGCTGCCGGACCGGGCGCAGATGCAGATCGGGCCGGAGCAGGCGATGCTGCTGACCATCCTGACCCAGCTGGTCGGCGCCCGCCGGGCGGTGGAGGTCGGCACGTTCACCGGGTTCTCGGCGCTGGCGATCGCCCGCGGGCTGCCGCCGGACGGCCGGCTGGTCTGCTTCGACATCTCCACCGAGTACACCGACATCGCCCGGCGGTACTGGGAGCGGGCCGGCGTCGCCGACCGGATCGACCTGCGGATCGGGCCCGCCGCCGAACGGGTCCGAGAGCTGCCGGAGCAGCCGCACCTGGACCTGGCGTTCATCGACGCGGACAAGCAGGGGTACGCGACCTACTGGGCGGAGCTGGTGCCGCGGATGCGCCTGGGTGGCCTGCTCGCGGTGGACAACGTGCTGTGGAGCGGTCGGGTGGCTGATCCGGCGCCGGACGACGAGAGTGCCCGGACGATGGCGCGGTTCAACGAGCTGGTGGTGGCCGACGACCGGGTAGACGTGGTGATCCTGCCGGTCGGCGACGGCCTCACCCTCGCCCGGCGCCGCTGAACCCACGGCAACCACAATAGTGATAGCATTATGTCATGACAACGACGATGGGGGTTCGTGAGGTAACCCGGCACACATCCAAGGTGATCCATCGCGCGGCGGCTGGTGAGACCGTGTTGATCACTGAACATGACCGGCCGATCGCGATGCTCGTGCCGTTGCCGACGACAGGTGACCCCGCTGTGGACACACTTATCCGGGAAGGCAAGCTGACACCAGCGAGCAACCCGGGTGGTCTCGCCGCGCTCCAGGCGATCATGCCTGCGCCGGCTAGCGACAGCTCCGACACCGCCGAGACCGTGTCGGAGCTGCGGGAGGACCGCTTGTGATCTATCTGGACAGCTCGGCGATCGTGAAGCTGGCGCGCCGGGAGTCGGAGACCGAAGCGCTGCGGGCGTGGCTCGCGGCAAACCCCCAACCTCTGGTCGCGTCCGCGCTGGCCCGCACCGAGGCCACCCAGGCGATCCTGCGCAGTGAACCGGCAGCGGTGGCGGTGCTGAGGGCGGTGCTGACCTTGTTGCACCAGAAGCCCATCACCGATGCGGTGCTGGATGCGGCCGCAGGCATTCCGGGTCCGACCTTGCGTAGTCTGGACGCGATTCACCTGGCTACAGCGGAGGAGCTCCGACCGGTGCTGGCGTGGTTTGTGGCCTATGACAAGCGTTTGGCCGAGGCCGCACGTTCGCGGGGCCTACCTGTTGCATCTCCGACCTGAGCCGATGGCGATAAACCAGATCCCTATCCACCGGGCGCCGCTCGGCCGGAACGTGGAGCTGCAGGGCACCTAGGTCCGGTGACGACCGGCCCGACGAGCCGGGGCGGGACGCGCACGCGTCCCGCCCCTTGTCGTGGAGCCGGGGCGTCGGGCGGACGCGGACATCGAGAGATCGTCTGAATCCAATTCCGGCTGCGGTTGCGCCGGCCCGGCGGCGAACGTAGGTTGTGACCTGTCTCCCAGTCATTCCCCTCGATTGGCGCCCCCCCGGCGCCGGGATACCCGAAAGCGAGGACACCCCTGATGAGACGACCTCTGCGACTCACTGGCCTGGCGGTGCTGAGCGCGGCACTGCTGGTCGCAAGCGGCGGCACCGCCGCCGCGGCCCCTGCCCTCACATCAAACCCGGACGCGGTCGGGCACGCCGCCGCCGTCACCGGCGACCAGCACCGGCAGGTGCTGGACCACTGGACCCCGCAGCGGTTCCAGGCCGCCGTACCGATCGAAGCGCTGGCCGGCGACCGGCTGGCAGACCTGCCGCACACCGGTACGCCGGCCGCCGGTGCCCCGGTGGCCGTCGCGCCGACCGACCCGCTCGGCAGCGGCGCCGAGATCCAGGCCTTCCCGGAGTCGGGCGCCCCGTGGACCGACGGCGGCGCGGTGGTGCAGACCTCCGGCCGGGTGTTCTTCGACTTCCAGGGCCAGCCGGCCTCCTGCTCCGGCAACGCGGTCACGAGCGCCAACGAGAGCGTCGTGATGACCGCCGGGCACTGCATCAAGCTGGAGGGCAGCTTCCACACCAACTGGGTGTTCGTGCCGGCCTACAACAACGGCGACGACCCGTTCGGCACCTGGACCGGCGCCCAGAGCTTCATCACGCCACAGTGGAACGCCAACGAGAACATCAACTTCGATATCGGGGCGATGGTGGTCAACCCGCTCGGCGGCCAGCAGCTGACCGATGTGGTCGGTGGCCAGGGGATCGCCTTCAACCAGCCGCGCGGCCTGCCGATGTACGCGTTCGGCTTCCCGGCCGCCGCCCCGTACGACGGCACCCGGCTGATCTACTGCAGCGGCGACACCTTCAACGACCCGCTGTTCAGCACCGCGATCGGGATGACCTGCGACATGACCGGCGGCTCCAGCGGCGGCCCGTGGTTCCGCAGCTTCGACGAGGCCACCGGCACCGGGCTGCAGAACTCGGTGAACAGCTTCAAGTACATCTTCCTCCCGAACGCCATGTTCGGTCCGTACTTCGGCACCGACGGCCAGAACGTCTACAACGCGGCGCAGTCCGCCTGAGCCCGACCCGGCTGGGTGACCGGGCCGGCCGGCCGGCCCGGTCACCCAGCCGAAGCCTGCTTGGTCCACCACCGCCGGCCGGAGGCGGGCAGCGTGTCGATCGGGTCGTAGTACGCGTACCGGCGGGTCAGCACATCCGGGTCGCCGGCCTCGATGGTGGTGCGGTAGTTCTTGGTCCAGTACGAGATCCCGTGCTCCCGGTCGTACTCGGTGACCATGTGGACCCACCGCTTGCCGACGAACGGGACGTCACAGACGATCCGCGGGGTCGCGTACCCAGGCAACCAGCCCATGATGTCGTGCTGCAGCCGCTGCGCCGCAGCGACCGGCACCCGCCAGTGCTCGGCGTTCGGGATCATGTCGCACAGGTAGAAGTAGTAGGGCAGGATGTTCGCCTCGCCCTGCAGCGTGAAGCACAGGTCGAGCAGGGCGGCGGCAGAATCGTTGACCCCGCGCATCAGCACGCCCTGGTTGCGTACGTCCCGCACGCCGGCGTCCAGCGCGGCCTGGGCGGCCCGGGCCACCAGCGGAGTCAGCGAGTTGGCGTGGTTGATGTGGGTGTGGATGGCCAGGTTCACGCCGCGGGTACGCGCGGTGGCGGCCACCCGGGCCAGCCCGTCCAGCAGGTCGGGCTGCAGCCAGTGCTGCGGCAGCCCCATCAGCGCCTTGGTGGCCAGCCGGATGTCCCGGACGGTCTCGACGGCCAGCAGCCGCAGCAGGTAGGACTCCAGGTGGCGCCACGGGATGTTCGCCACGTCGCCACCGGAGACCACCACGTCGCGTACCTGCGGGTGGTGGCGCAGGTACGCGATCTGGGCGTCGTAGCGGTCGGTCGGCTTCAGCGCCAGCCGCAGCTTGCTCACCGCCGGGGTGGAGTTGCCGACCAGGTCCATCCGGGTGCAGTGCCCGCAGTACTGCGGGCAGGTGGACAGCAGCTCGGCGAGCACCTTGGTGGGGTAGCGGTGGGTCAGCCCCTCGGCCACCCACATGTCGTGTTCGTGCAGCGAGTCCCGGGTGGCGTGCGGGTGGGAGGGCCAGTCGGTACGCCGGTCCGAGGCCACCGGCAGCATGTAGCGCCGCACCGGGTCCGCGTACAGCGCCTCGGTGGTCATCGGGGAGTGCGGCACCATCGTGTTGAGCATCTGCGGCGGCAGCAGCATCGACATGGTGGCGCTGGCCTGCTGGTCGGCGGCCAGGTCGGCGTAGAACCGGTCGTCGACCAGGTCGCCGAGCGCCGCCCGGAGCTGGTCGAGGTTCTTCAGGCAGTGGGCGCGCTGCCACTGGGCCGAGCCCCAGTCCGCCGCGGTCACCCCGCGCCAGCCCGGGAACCGGGTCCAGTCCGGCTCGGCCAGCTCACGGCGCTGGTACTCGTACGGCTGTCCGTCGGACACCAGAAGCCCCCTCTGCCGCAACATCTCCGTTAGAAGAGATAGTCTACCGGAGATACTGTCGTGAGACGGGGGAAGCGTCGTGGGTTCTCCGATCGGCCTGCATCGGGTGGTGGCGCCGACCGGGGTCTTGCCGCAGGCGGCCTGGCGGCTGGACCCGCGCCCGGCGATCGAGCCGGACGAGGTGCGGATCTCGCTCGAACGGCTGAACCTGGACGCCGCCAGCTTCCGGCAGCTGCGCGAGGCCAATGGCGGCGACGGCGCCGCGGTCCGCACCGAGGTGGTGCGGATCATCGCCGAGCGGGGCAAGCTGCACAACCCGGTCACCGGTTCCGGTGGGATGCTGCTCGGCACCGTGGCCGAGGTCGGGCCGGGCTCGCCGCTCGGGCTGCGACCGGGAGACCGGGTCGCCACCCTGGTCTCGCTGACCCTGACCCCGCTGGCGGTCACCGACCAGCTTGCGGGCTGGGACGGGAGCAGCGAGCAGGCGCCGGCGGCCGGGCACGCGATCCTGTTCGCCCGTTCGGCGGCCGCGGTGCTGCCCGACGACCTCGACCCGGCGCTGGCGCTGGCGGTGCTCGACGTGTGCGGGGCGCCGGCGCTGACCGCCCGGGTGGTGCCGCCGGGGGCGGCGGTGGCGGTGCTGGGGGCGGCGGGCAAGTCCGGCGCGCTGTCGCTGGCTGCGGCCCGCCGGGCCGGCGCCGGACGTACTGTCGGGGTGGTGCGCGACGCCGCCGAGCGGGACCGGCTGGCCGCCGCCGGGCTGGCCGACGCGGTGCTGGTCGCCGACGCCCGGAACCCGGTGCAGGTCGGGGAGGCGGTGACTGGAGCGCTGGGCGGTGCGGGCGCCGCGGTCACGGTGGTGTGCGTGGACGTGCCCGGCGCCGAGCACGGGGCGATCCTGGCCACCGCCGCCGGCGGCACCGTGGTCTTCTTCTCGATGGCGACCTCGTTCACCGCCGCGGCGCTGGGCGCCGAGGGGCTGGCCGCCGACCTGACCATGCTGATCGGCAACGGCTACCTGCCCGGACATGCCGAGCTGGCGCTGGAGCTGGTCCGAACCGATCCGGCCGTCCGGCACCTGCTGGCGGCCCGGCTGCGGGCAGACTGACACCATGACGACCCCCACCACCACGCTCTACCGCGGCGGGCACATCCACAGCCCGTGCGACCCGCACGCGAGTGCTCTGCTGGTCACCGGCGACCAGGTGAGCTGGGTCGGCAGCGACGCCGACGCACCCTCCGCGGACCGGACCGTCGACCTGGACGGCGGGCTGGTCACCCCGGCGTTCGTGGACGCCCACGTGCACACCACCCACACCGGGTTCGCGCTCACCGAGCTCGACCTCTCCGGTGCCCGCTCCGCGGCGCAGCTGCTGGACGCGGTGGCGGGCGCGGCCAGCGCGCTGCCGGACGGCGCAGTGGTGCTCGGCCACGGCTGGGATGAGTCGACCTGGGACGCTGCGATACCGGCCGGCTCCGGCGCCGGGCAGACCCCGCCGGAGGCCGCCGTGCTGGAGCGGGCCGCCGGCGGCCGGTCGGTCTACCTCACCCAGGCCAGCATGCACTCGGCCCTGTGCGCGGGCACGGTGCTGGCGGCCGCGGCCGGGGCCACCGGCTACCACCCGTCCGGCTGGCTGCGCCGGGACGCCAACCACGCGGCCCGCAAGGCGGCGGTGGCCGGGATCGGCGCCGTCCAGCGCGCCGAGGCCCAGCGGGCCGCGCTGCGCCGGGCGGCCGCGCTCGGGATCGGCGCGGTGCACGAGTGCGGCGTGCCCGGCCTCGGCTCGGAGGAGGACTTCACCGAGGTGCTCGCCCGCTCCGGGGACGGCGCCCCGGAGGTGTACGGGTACTGGGGGGAGCTAGGCGCGGCGAAGGCGAAGGAGCTGGGCGCGGTCGGCGCCGGTGGGGACCTGTTCGCGGACGGGGCACTCGGCGCTCGGACCGCCCACCTGCGCGAGCCCTACCACGACGAGCCCGGCACCGGCCACGCGTACCTGTCGGTCGAGCAGGTCCGCGACCACCTGCTCGACTGCCACCGGCACGGCCTGCCCGGCGGGTTCCACGCGATCGGCGACGCCGCGCTGGCCACCGTGCTGGCCGGGTTCGCCGCCGCCGCCGAGCAGGTCGGGCTGGAGCGGGTCCGGGCCGCCCGGCACCGGATCGAGCACGCCGAGCTAGTCGACCGCGAGATGATCGGCCAGCTGGTGGAGTTCGGCGTGGTCACCAGCGCGCAGCCGGCGTTCGACCGGCTCTGGGGCGGCGAGCACCAGATGTACGCGCAGCGGCTCGGCACCGCCCGGGCGCTGGCGAGCAACCCGCTGGGGGCGATGCACTCGGTCGGGGTGGCGCTGGCGTTCGGCTCCGACTCGCCGGTCACCCCGCTGGACCCGTGGGGCAGCGTCCGGGCCGCCGCCTGGCACCACAACCCGGCCCACCGGGTCAGCGTCCGGGCCGCGTTCGCCGCGCACACCCGGGGCGGCTGGCGGGCGGTCGGCCAGGACCCGCACGGAGTGCTCACCCCCGGCGCGCCGGCCAGCTTCGCGGTCTGGCACACCCCAGCCGGACTCGACGGCACGCTGCCGGCGCTGCTGGCGCCAGAGCCGGCGGACCGCGGGCCGCACGACCCGACCCCGCTGCCGCAGTGCCGCCGCACCGTGCTGCGCGGGGCCACCATCTACGACTCGGAGTAACTCTGTGAGCACCCGTACCCGCACTCGGGGCAAGCTGGACCTGGACCCGGCGCTGGTGCGGCGGGCCCGACGGCTGGCCCGCCGGGCCGGGCAGCCGGTGGTCGAGCTGGCCGGCAGCCACACCACCGTCTCGGTGGAGCGGGCGGTGCTGCGGCTGGCCGGCCTGACCGGCGCGAGCCCTGCCGGCACCCCGTGGGTGAACCGGCTGGTCGACGCGGTGCTGGCCGAGGTAGGGCTGGCGCACGGGGCGGCGCTGCCGGTCTTCGACGCGCTGGCCCGGCAGAGGGACGGGGACCTGGCGCTGCTGGCGCAGAAGGCGGCCGCCGGGTCGGTGCGGTTCAGCGTCCCGACCGGCAAGGCCGCCACCGCCGCCCGGCGGGCGGCCCGGCGGGTGGTGGCGGCCGGCATCCGCCGCATCGACCGGCGGCGGGCCGAGCGGGACCGGCTGGTGCGGCGGTACGGGGACCCGGCGCACCGGCCCTGGCTGTACCTGATCGTGGCCACCGGGGACATCTACGAGGACATCGGGCAGGCGCAGGCGGCCGCCCGGGCCGGGGCGGACGTGATCGCGGTGATCCGGTCCACCGGGCAGTCGCTGCTGGACTACGTGCCGGAGGGCGCGACCCGGGAGGGGTTCGCCGGCACCTACGCCACCCAGCGCAACTTCGCGCTGATGCGCGCGGCGCTGGACGAGTCCAGCAAGGAGCTGGGCCGGTACGTACGGCTGACCAACTACGCCTCCGGGCTGTGTATGCCGGAGATCGCGGTGCTGGCCGGGCTGGAGCGGCTGGACATGATGCTCAACGACTCGATGTACGGGATCCTGTTCCGGGACATCAACCCGGTGCGCACGTTCGTGGACCAGCGGTTCTCCCGGCAGGTGCACGCCCGC
>WHTQ01000132.1 GCA_009377645.1 Micromonosporaceae bacterium
CGACCGGCTCGACCTGGAGGTCGGTGACGGCGAGTTTCTCGTCCTGGTCGGCCCGTCCGGCTGCGGCAAGTCGACCACCCTGCGGATGCTCGCCGGGCTGGAGGACGTCGACACCGGGTCGATCTACATCGACGACCGGGAGGTCACCCACCTGCCCCCGAAGGCGCGCGACATCGCGATGGTGTTCCAGAACTACGCGCTCTACCCGCACATGTCGGTCTACGACAACATGGCGTTCGCGCTCAAGCTGCGCCACACCTCGCGGACGGAGATCGAGCGGCGGGTTCGGGAAGCGGCGAAGCTGCTGCAGCTGGACGAGTTCCTCAGTCGCAAGCCGAAGGCCTTGTCCGGTGGCCAGCGCCAGCGGGTCGCGATGGGCCGGGCGATCGTCCGCGAGCCACAGGTGTTCCTGATGGACGAGCCACTGTCCAACCTGGATGCCAAGCTGCGGGTGCAGACCCGGTCGCAGATCGCCACCCTGCAGGCGAACCTGGGCACCACCACGGTCTACGTCACGCACGACCAGGTCGAGGCGATGACGATGGGCCACCGGGTGGCGGTGCTGCTGGACGGCCTGCTCCAGCAGGTGGACACTCCCCGGGTGCTCTACGACACCCCGGCGAACGTGTTCGTCGCCGGCTTCATCGGGTCCCCGGCCATGAACATCAAGACCGTGCCGCTGTCCGAGACCGGCGGCGCGTTCGGGGACATGCTCCTGCCGTTGACCCGTGAGCAGGTGCAGGCGGCACAGGTGGACGGCGACGGCCGGGTCACGATCGGCTTCCGGCCCGAGGACACCCGGCTGGTCAGCCCGTCCGAGGGCGGCCTGCCCATCCTGGTCGAGCTGGTGGAGGACCTGGGCGCCCACGCCAACGTGTACGGGCACGCCACGCTGGACGGCGAGTCGGAGCGGTTCGTGGCCACCATCGACCGCAAGAACATGCCGACCATGGGCGACACCGTCCACATGAAGCCGGGCGACGGGCACCACGCGTTCCACTCGGTCACCGGGCAGCGCCTCTGACCCCGCGTATCGTGCCGTCGACCGCACCCACTGGGGCGGTGCCTGACTCAGTCGACGGCGAACTGCCAGATGTCCACACCAGACCGGTCCGGGCAGACCAGGTGCCGCTCGTTCCACGAGCACTCCTGCTCCAGCACGCCCTCCGGCAGCCGGCCCACCTCGAACGGGTCGCCGTCCCAGCCCTCGATCGCGGCTCCGGCCACGCTCACCCCGCCGGTGATCGCCCCGATCCCGGTCAGCACCAGCAGGTTGCTGTCGTTGAGCCGGACCACCAGGCCCTCCCGCTCCAGCACCGGCTCGCCGGCCCGGTCGTAGACCACCACCGACGGTTCGAAGTCGACGTTGGCGGCCGCCGCCACCCACTCCCCGACCCCGAGCAGCTGCTCGGCTCCGGCCGCCGGCGCCCGCCACAGCTCCCCGCCGTCGACCGCGTCGACGGCGACCAGCTCGGTGGTGTCCCGGTCGAAGGACACGGTCTCCAGCAGGCAGACCCGCCCGCCGCAGGCGGCCAGCTGGTCCGGGTACCGCTCGGCGTCCGGGGCCTCGTAGTGTGCCTGGCTGACCTCGGACAGCGCCGCCAGGTCGTACGAGTCCAGCCGGTAGCCGGGTTCGGCCGCCGCGATGAACAGCCGGCCCTGGTAGGCCAGCAGCAGGTCGTCCGGCCCGGCCAGGTTGTCCCGCTCGCTGACGATCCGACCGTCGTCGCCGTCGATCACCCGGACCGAACGGTCCGGTGCGACGACCACGATCCGGTTGTCGCCGGCCCCCGGGCTCGGGTCGCCGCGCAGGTCGGTCGGGCGAGCCAGGTCGGCGTCGGAGGTCACCGGCAGGACGGTCGGCTCACCCTCGGGCAGGTCCACCCGCCACCGGTCGCCGCCGGTGGCCAGGTCCAGCCCGCGCAGCTCGCCCCGGTCCCGGTCCAGCCACCCGAGCGCGTCCCGCAGGAAGAACAGCTGGTCGTCCCCGCGTACGTCCTGATGCCAGCGCTCCTCGCCGGTCTCCGGGTCGAGCACGAACATCCGGCGCGGGATGGTCGGGTCTGGCTCGTACGCGAGCACCAGCAGGCCCCCCTGGGTGGCGACGATCCGGCTCCACTGCGGCGCCCCGGTGATCGTCCGCTGCCAGGACTGCGCGCCGGTGGCCACCTCGAAGGCCACCACGTGCAGGTCGCCGTCCTGCTCCGAGGCGGCGTACCCGCGGTCGCCGCGCACAGCGGTCAGGGTGGTCCGGGACGCGGTGGCGAAGTCGATCCGGGCCACCGAGGTGAACCGGCGAAAGTCCAGCGGGGCGTGCGGGCCCGACTCGGAGGCCGGCCACAGCAGCACCGCGGCGAAGCTGATCACCGACGCCGTGGCGGTCGCCACCGCGATCATCACCAGCCAGCGCGGCAGCCGGCGGCGGTCGCCCGGCGCCGGCGGCTGGCCGGGACCCAGCGCCTGGCCGGGAGCCGGCGGCTGGCCGGTTCCGGCGCTCCAGCCACCGGCCGGCGACTGCCAGGCCGGCTCCGCCGCACCGGGTGTGCCCGGGGATGGTGGTGGGGACCACGGATCCGGCGGCGTGACCGGCGACCCGGCGGGTGGTGGCAGAGGCGGCGGAGGCGGTACCGGCCCATACCGCTCGTCTGCCATGCCGGGGCTCCTGTCCAGGTCGCGGGCGCGACTGGTCGATCCTACGACGCCCCGACAAGCTGCCCGGAGGGCGCTGCGGCTATCGCGCCCCGCGCCGCCGCCGGGACACCTCGGCCAGTGCCACCGCCGCCGCCACGCTGGCGTTCAGAGAGTCGACCGCGGCTTCGGTCGGGATCGTCATGCGCAGGTCGCAGGTGGTGCCGACCAGCCGGGACAGCCCGCGGCCCTCGGAGCCGACCACCAGCACCAGCGGCCCGACCGCCACCTCCAGGTCGTCCAGCTCGGTCTCCCCGTCGGCGTCCAACCCGACCACCACCAGCCCGGCCTGCTGACAGGCCTTCAGCGACCGGGTCAGGTTGGTCACCCGAGCCACCGGCAGCCGGGCGGCCGCACCGGCGCTGGTCCGCCACGCCGCGGCGGTGACGCCGGCGGCGCGGCGCTCCGGCAGGAACACCCCGTGCGCCCCGAACGCGGCCGCCGACCGGATCACCGCACCGAGGTTGCGCGGGTCGGTCACCCCGTCCAGCGCCACCAGCAGCGGGGGGGCGGGGTGCTCGACCGCGGCGGCCAGCAGATCCTCGAACGGCAGGTACGCGAAGGGCGGCACCTGCAGCCCGACTCCCTGGTGCGGCAGGCCGCCGGTCAGCCGATCCAGCTCCGCCCGGCTCACCTCCATGATCGCTATGCTCCGGTCGGCGGCGGCCCGGACCAGCTCGGTGACCCGGTCATCGACGTCGATGCCGGACGCGACGTAGAGGGCGGTGGCGGGCACCTGCGCCCGGAGCGCCTCCACCACCGGGTTGCGCCCCACCAGCAGCTCCAGGCCGTCCCGGCTCCTGCCACCGCTGCCGCCGCGCCGCCCCGCCCCGCGTGCTCCGGCTGCGGCGGCCGGTGGCGGCGATGTGCCGGGCGTACCCACCTTGGGTGCGCGGCCGGCGGCCTCGGCCGCCCGCCGCTCCTTCTCCTGCTTCCAGGCGGTACGCCGGGGCACCGGCTCGGTGCCGGAGTAGGCCTTGTGCCACAGGCGCTGGTCGGCCGGCGGGGTAGGGCCCTTGCCACGCAGGCTGGCCCGCCGCTTGCCGCCGGAGCCGAACGGCGCCCCCGGCTTCGGGGTGGTGCGCCGGCCGCGCCGCTGCGAGTTACCCGCCATCGATCGTCCACCTCGGACCGCGAGCGGTGTCCTCGACCACGATCCCGGCCAGCTTCAACCGGTCCCGGACCGCGTCGGCGGTCGCGAAGTCCTTCCGGCCGCGCGCCGCCTCCCGCTGCTCCAGCGCCAGCGCCACCAGCGCGTCGACCACCCCGCGCAGCTGCCTGGTCGGGTCGTCGCCGCCCGCGGCGGTGGGCCGGGCCGGGTCGAGCGGGTCGAGGCCGAGCACGTCCAGCATCGCCCGGACGCTGCCGAGGGTCCCCCGCAGCACCAGGTCGTTCCCTTCCGCGTACGCGGTGTTGCCCTCGTGCATCACGTCGTGCACGCTGGCCAGCGCCTGCGGGGTGTTGAGGTCGTCGTCCATGGCGGCGGCGAACTCCGCGCACACCGGCCCGAGCTCGCCCGGCCCGACCCGCTCGCTGGCCCGCTGGACGAAGCCCTCCAGCCGGCGGTAGGCGACCGCGGCCTCCCGCAGCGCCCCGTCCGAGTAGTCCATCCGGGAGCGGTAGTGCGGCGCGGCCAGGTAGTAACGCAGCTCCTCCGGGCGGATCCCCATGGCGGTCACGGCATCCAGGTCCAGCACGTTGCCCAGCGACTTGCTCATCTTGGTCTCGGACAGGCTGAGCAGTCCATGGTGGACCCAGTACCGGGCGAACCCGAGCCCGGCGGCGCGGGACTGGGCGAGCTCGTTCTCGTGGTGCGGGAAGATCAGGTCCAGCCCGCCGCCGTGGATGTCGAACTCGTCCCCCAGGTACCGCCGGGCCATCGCCGAGCACTCGATGTGCCAGCCCGGCCGGCCCCGCCCCCACGGACTCGGCCAGTGCGCGTCGGCCGGCTCATGCGGCTTGCCGCCCTTCCACAGTGCGAAGTCGCGCGGGTCCCGCTTGCCGCGCGGGTCCCCGTCCTCGGACGGCTGGACGTCGGCCGGCCGCTGCCCGGACAGCGCACCGTAGTCGGGATGGGTCGCGACGTCAAAGTAGACGTCGCCGCAGCCGTCGACCGCCGGGTAGGCGTGTCCGCGCGCGACCAGGGTGCTGATCAGCTCGTGTATGTCCGGGATGTGCCCGGTAGCGCGCGGCTCGTAGGTGGGGGGCAGGACCCGCAGGGCGCGGTACGCGGCGGCGAGAGTCAGCTCGTTCGCGTACGCGATCGCCCAGAACGGCACGCCGGTGGCGGCGGTCTTGGCTAGCACCTTGTCGTCGATGTCGGTGAGGTTGCGCACCAGCGTGACCTGGTGGCCGGAGCGGATCAGCCACCGGCGCAGCACGTCGTAGTTGACGCCGGAGCGGAGGTGCCCGATGTGCGGACCGGCCTGCACGGTGAGCCCGCACAGGTAGATCCCGACCTGGCCCGGGGTGCCCGGGACCAGGTCCGCCACCCGGCGGCTCGCAGTGTCGTACAGGCGCAGCGTCACCCGTGAATCCTATCCGCCGGACCCGGTCCGCCGCGTGCGGCCGGTCCGCCGCAGGCCGCGGGGTCAGCGCCAGCGCTGGTCGTCGTCCGGTCGGGTGAACGGCTCGGCCGGCACGCCCACGGAAATCCATGATCAAGACGGACTTCGTGGCCGTCGGGGGTGGTGGCGCGCCAAGCTGGAGGAGTGCGGACTGGCTACCGGGACCGGGCGGCGGCCGGCGAGGCACTCGCCGGGCTGCTGGCGCGCCACACTGGCCGGAGCAATGTGATCGTGCTCGGCCTGGTGCGCGGCGGCGTGCCGGTGGCCGCGGTGGTGGCCGCCCGGCTGGCCGTGCCGCTGGACGTGCTGGTGGTCCGCAAGCTGGGGGTCCCCGGCGCCGAGGAGGTCGCGTTCGGTGCGCTCGGACCCGGCGGGGTGGTGGTGCGCAACGAAGACATCGCGACCCGCCTGCCGGCCGAGCAGATCACCTCGGTGCAGCGCCGGGAGGAGGCCGAGCTGGAGCGGCGGGAGCGGCTCTACCGGGCCGGCCGAGCGCCGCTGGACCTGACCGGCCGGACCGCGATCGTCGTCGACGACGGCCTGGCCACCGGCGCCACCGCCCGGGCCGCGGTGGCGGTGGCCCGCAAGCTGGGCGCCGCAACCGTGGTGGCCGCCGCACCGGTGGCCGCACCGGACGCGCTGGCCCAGCTGCGGGCGGTCGCCGACGAGGTGGCGTGCCCGCTCGCGCCGGCCCAGTTCGGGGCGGTGAGCCGCTACTATGACCGGTTCGGCCAGGTCGGCGACGACGAGGTGATCGACCTGCTCGCGTGACCCCCGACGCTTGACTCGGTGGGGTTGGCGGGGGATCTTGCACCAGGAAATATCCGACATTCCCGGACGCATGATCCCCCGCCAACCCACCAAGCGGCACCACCCAGCAGCTAAGCTGTGGGGCAGCACGCTGCCCGACCACGCACAAGCCATGGGAGTCCCGGTGAAGCTTTCGATCCTGATGCCGGTGTACAACGAGCAGGCCCACGTAACCGAGGCGTTGAAGCAGACCCTCGCGGTCGACTTCCCCTGTGACGTCGAGCTGATCGTGGTCGATGACGGGAGCCGGGACGGCACCGCCGACCAGCTCCGCCAGGTCGACGACTCGCGGGTGCGGGTGTTCACCCACCAGCGCAACCGGGGCAAGGGGGCGGCGATCCACACCGCCGCCGGCCTGGCCGAGGGCGACTATCTGGTGATCCTCGACGCCGATCTGGAGTATGACCCGCAGGACCTGCCGAAGCTGCTCGCGCCGGTGCTGGACGGCCGGGCCCGGGTGGTCTACGGCAACCGGATCTTCGGCTCCCACACCGCGTACTCGTTCTGGTATGTGATGGGCAACAAGGCGATCACCACCGCGGCGAACGTGTTCTACAACTCCTACCTCGGCGACCTCGAAACCTGCTTCAAGCTGATGCCGGTGGGGCTGTTCCGGGCACTGGAGATCCGCTCCCGCGGGTTCGGTATGGAGGCCGAGATCACCGCCAAGCTGCTGCGCCGCCAGATCAAGCCGTACGAGGTGCCGATCAGCTACCGGGCCCGCAGCCGCGCCGACGGCAAGAAGATCACCTGGAAGGACGGCGTCGAGGCGCTCTGGATCCTCGGCCGGGAACGCTTCCGCCGCCCGACCCCCTGACTCACCTCAGGAACCGGACCAGCGACCGGCGCAGCCCGGCCGGATCCAACCCGTGCCACTTGGCGTGGTCACCCGGCGAGCCGTAGCGGCGCAGGTCGGCCCGGCCCACCCCGAGCGCCAGCAGCCGGTGCGGCAGGTCGGTCAGCGCCTCGGCCACCACCCGGCTAGAGGTGCCGGCCAGGTAGGGCTCCACCAGCACCACATCCCGGCCGGCCAGCGCCCGCAGCCCGGCGGCGTCGAACGGCCGCGGCGTGTGCGTGTAGGCCACCGTCACGTCCAGCCCGCCGATCGCGTGCAGCACCGGACTCAGCACCGGGCCGACCGCCACCACCACCGGTACGCCGGCCGAGCCCCGGTGCACCACCTGCAGCCGCCCGTCCTCCGCCCGCGGGAGGTGGTTGGGCTGTGCCGAGAGCCGCAGGTAGGTCCGGTCGTCACGGGCCACCGCCGCCCGCAGCAGCCGCTCCACCTCGTCCGGGTGGCCGGGCACGTGCACGGTCCAGTCGGTCAGTGTGTCCAGCAGTGCCACGTCACCGGGCGAGAAGTGGGTGTAGCCGTACTCCGACCCGTCGTACGAGGCGCCGACGCTCACCAGCACCGCCCCCACCCCCTGGTGGTCGAGGTCGAGCTTGAGCTGCTCGTACACCCGGTCCACGGCGAACGTCGC
The DNA here is from genome assembly GCA_009377645.1 of Micromonosporaceae bacterium. Taxonomy (GTDB): domain Bacteria; phylum Actinomycetota; class Actinomycetes; order Mycobacteriales; family Micromonosporaceae; genus Natronosporangium. The sequence goes on from WHTQ01000132.1 coordinate 7,550, forward strand.
GTAGGAGTGGGCGATCGGGCGCAGCCCGGTCAGGGCCAGCCCGCCCGCCACCCCGACCATCAGCTGCTCCCGGATCCCGAGGTTGCGCACCCGGTCCGGGTGCCGGGTCGCCGCCGGCGCGAACGAGGCCGACGAGATGTCGGCCAGCACCAGGGCGGTACGCGGGTCCTGGTCGAGCAGGTCGGAGGTGGTCGCGATGAACCTGGTTCGCATCACGGCCTCCCCGCCACGTCCGCCGCCACCACGTGCGGGCGCCCCGGTGCGTGCCCCCGCACCGCCCGCTCGATCCGATCGTGGTCCCGACCGTCCACCGTGGTCCCGGTCCAGCCGTGCACGGTGAACAGCCCCACCAGGTCCTGCCGGAAGCTCGCCGACCGGTTGTCGACCACGATCGCGGTCAGCGAGCCGAGCCCGACCGCCCCCGCGTACGCGATCGCCTCGTGGTTGGCGCCCTCGTCCAGCTCCCCGTCGCCCAGCAGCACGTAGACCCGCGGGCCGGGCAACCCCTGCGCGCGCAGCCCGAGCGCCACCCCGACCGCCAGCCCGAGCCCGTGCCCGAGTGAGCCGGACCCGATCTCCATGCCGGGTATCAGGGTCCGGTCGGGATGGTGCCCGAGCCGGCTGTCCGGCCCGGCCAGGTCGTCCAACCAGGACTCCGGGAAGAACCCCTTCGCCGCCAGGACGGCATAGTACGCATGCGGCCCGTGTCCCTTGGAGACCAGGAACCGGTCCCGGTCCACCGCGTCCGGCCGGGCCGGGTCGACCCGCAGGACCCGATCGTAGAGCGCCCAGATCAGGTCGACCGTGGACTCCGAGGCGGGCTCGTGCTTCTCGTCACCGGTCAGCCGGGCCAGCAACGGGGCGAGGGTGTCGGTCATGCCGCTAGCTTCTAACCTGAAGGAAGGTTGAAGTCAAGGAGGGCGAGTGCTCACGATCGGGGAGCTGTCCACGCGCAGCGGGGTGGCGGCGTCGGCGCTGCGCTACTACGAGCGGCTGGGGCTGATCGAGGCCCGGCGGACCACCGGCAACCAGCGGCGCTACGAGCCGGCGCAGCTGCGGCGGGTGGCGTTCGTCCGGATCGCGGCCCAGGTCGGGCTGTCGCTGGACGAGATCCGGGCCGCGCTGGACTCGCTGCCGGATGCCCGGACCCCGACCCGGGCCGACTGGGACCGGCTCTCCCGCGGCTGGCGGGCCCGGCTGGACGCGCAGATCGGGCTGCTGCAGCGGCTGCGCGACGAGCTGACCGGGTGCATCGGCTGCGGCTGCCTGTCGCTGAAGACCTGCGCGCTGTCGAACCCGGGTGACCTGCTCGCCGCCGAGGGCCCCGGCCCCCGCCGGCTGCTGCGCGAGTCATGAGCCAGCCGAAGTGAGTAGCAGGACCTTGCCGACGTGGGCGTTGTCCTCGACCAGCCGGTGCGCCAGCGCGGCCTGGTCCATCGGCAGCCGCCGGTCGATCACCGGCCGGATCGCGCCCGCCTCGACCAGCGGCCAGACCTGCTCGCGGACCCCGCGGACGATCCGGGCCTTGTCGGCCAGCGGGCGGGAGCGCAGCGAGGTCGCGCTCAGCACCCCCCGGGTGGTCAGCAGCCGCCCCAGGTCCAGCTCGGCGCGGCGGCCGCCCTGCAGGCCGATGATCGCCAGCCAGCCGTCCGGCGCCAGCGCGGCCAGGTTTCGGGACAGGTACGCGGCGCCAAGGATGTCCAGGATCACGTCCGCCCCCCCGCCGCCGGTGGCCTCCCGGGTGGCCTCGACGAAGTCCTGCTCGGTGTAGTCGACGGTCACCTCCGCCCCGAGCTCGCGCAGTGCGGCGTGCTTGGCGGCCCGCGCGGTGGCGACCACTCGGGCGCCGAGCGCGACCGCCAGCTGGATCGCGAACGTGCCGATCCCGCTCCCGCCGCCGTGCACCAGCAGCGTCTGCCCGGCCCGCAGCCCGGCCAGGTCGACCAGGTTCGACCACACCGTGCAGGCGACCTCCGGCAGCGCGGCGGCGTCGGCCAGCGCCACCCCGGCCGGCACCGGCAGCACCTGGAGGGACGGGACCGCCACCCGTTCCGCGTACCCGCCGCCGGCGAGCAGCGCGCACACCTCGGCGCCGACCGCCACCCCGGTCACCGACGGGCCGACCGCCCGGACCCGGCCGGCGCACTCCAGGCCGGGGTACGGCGGGGCGCCCGGCGGCGGCGGGTAGTGCCCCGCCCGCTGCAGCAGGTCGGCCCGGTTGACCGCCGACGCGTGCACGTCGACCAGCACCTCACCCGGACCCGGCACCGGGTCGGCCACCTCGGTCCAGGCCAGCACCTCCGGGCCGCCCGGCTCCGGGATCGTCACCGCGTACATCCGTGATCCCCTCTCGTCCGCCCGCAGGCTAGCGTGCCGCGGCGATGAGAACTCGCCCGGGAGCCGTCCGGAACGTGTCCCGGAACTGTGCCGGAGCTGGCCTTGAGGCGTAGCGGCGGCGCCCGTGTGATGAGAGCAGTGCGGGCGAGATCCGTCTGTGCACTGTAGTCCGGAGGAGCTATCGTGTTAAATTCCAGGCGCCGATGGCGGCGCTATTTTAGATTCTCGATGGCCGGGCTGGCGGCGACCGCGCTGGCAGCCGGCCTGTCGTTGGCGGTGACGCCGGCCTCGCCGGCGTCGGCCGGTGCGGCGCAACCGTCGGATGGCACGCCCGCGACCGTTGAGCAGCAGGTCTGGGATGAGCTCGCCGCGGAGGGTGCCACCGACTTCTGGATCCACCTCCGCGAGCAGGCAGACCTGGGTGGGGCGGAGTCGATAGCCGACTGGGACCAACGGGGGCAGTTCGTCTACGACCGCCTCACCCAGACCGCCGAAACCAGCCA
>WHTQ01000053.1 GCA_009377645.1 Micromonosporaceae bacterium
GCGAACCAGGTGTGCGAGGAGCGCTCCCCGATCCGGCAGTACGCGATGGTCGGCTTCGACCCGTCCAGCCCGGCCTCCGCGTACAGCGTCCGCAGCTCGTCGTCGGACCGGAACGTGCCGTCCTCGTTGGCGGCCTTGCTCCACGGCACGTTCAGCGCGGTCGGGACGTGCCCGGCCCGCTGCGCCTGCTCCTGCGGCAGGTGGGCGGGGGCCAGCAGCCGGCCGGCGTACTCGTCCGGTGACCGGACGTCGACCAGGTTCTTGGCCCCGATCGCCGTCACCACCTCGTCCCGGAAGGATCGGATCGACAGGTCCTGCTCGGCGGCGGTGTAGCTGGTGGTCGGGCGCCGCGGCACCTCCGTGACCAGGGTGCGGTTGTCCAGCTCCCACTTCTTGCGGCCACCGTCGAGCAGCTTCACCTCGCGGTGCCCGTACAGCTTGAAGTACCAGTACGCGTACGCGGCGAACCAGTTGTTGTTGCCGCCGTACAGGATCACGATGTCGTCGTTGCCGATCCCCTTGCCCGACAGCAGCGCCTCGAACTGCGCCTTGTCGACGAAGTCCCGGCGCACCGGGTCCTGCAGGTCGGTCTTCCAGTCCAGCTTGACGGCTCCGGGCAGGTGCCCGGCATCGTAGGCGGTGGTGTCCTCGTCCACCTCGACGAAGACCACCCCCGGGGTGTCCAGGTTCTTCTCGGCCCACTCGGCCGTGACGAGCGCGGTGTCGCGACTCATGGCAGCTCCTTGCGATGACTCGGATGGATCGCCGCACGGCGGCCAACCGGCTGGCTCGCTCGCATCGTGCGGGACCCGGAACGGACGGGGTCAGCTAGCACGGATTGCGGAACCGGGCGAGAAACTAGGGCACGAACTGCCGGCTCCGCGACTCAGGCGGAGCAACAGAGGCAGGTGGCCACGCGGCACAGGTCGACCGCGCGCCGCTTGGTGAGCATGGTGCCCATGAATAGTGACCCTAGCACCGCGCCCCGCCCGCCGGCACCCACCCGCGTCCCGCCTGCCGGTCACGCATCGCTGAGTTTGATATACTGAGGCAGTCTGTCGTATATATCGACGTGATAGGTAGGTAGGTAATGACGAAGGTACTCATCGACGTAGACGATGACGCCCTCGCCGAGGCGTCAGCCCTGCTCGGCACCAAGACCAAGAAGGACACCGTCAACCAGGCGCTGCGAGAGACCGCGCAACGGCTACGCCGCGCCGAGGCGCTCGCGCGCCTGGCTGAGCTCGGCGAGTCCGGCGCCTTCGATGACCTGCTGGACAAGGCGGCCTACCGGCGGTGACTCCGGTGCGGTTCCTGTTGGACACCAGTGCCCTGGTGCGCCTACTTCGGAAGGCAGCCGTACGGGTGCGGTGGGAGCAGCAGATCACCGCCGGCCTGGTAGCGGTGTGCCCTGTCGTCGAGCTTGAAGTGCTCTACTCCGCCCGATCCAAGACCGACCGCGAAGAGCTCGTCGACCTCATCGGCGCGGCCTTCGCATGGGTCGCCATGCCAGAGCGGGTCTTCGACCGCGCCGCCCAGGTGCAGGAAGCTCTCACCGCTCGTGCGGCCCACCGCTCCGCCGGCACCATCGACCTGCTCGTGGCGGCCACCGCCGAGCTGCTCGGGTTGACTCTCCTCCACTACGACCACGACTTCGATCAGGTCACGAACATCACCGGTCAGTCGACGGTCTGGTTGGCTCACTCAGGGTCCATCGCGTGACCGGACGCCCAACGATCCCGCGTAATCCGACACCTTCAGCCAGCCGAAGATGTCAGCGGCGGTCACGACCAGCGTCTCCGGGGGCACCCGCTCGACCAGGGCCAGGCTCTGCCGGGCGGCCAACGGGCGGGAACCCCCGACTATCGGTGGTTATCTGGCCAGCGGGACGTCCGCAGCGCGGACACTGACCACCAGGCCGGACGACTCGGCCCGCACCGACTCCACGGTCAGCCCGTACGGCAGCGGCGGCAGCGGCACGTCCACCGACAGCCGCTGCGCCACGTCGGCCAGTACCGGCTCCGCCTCTGGGGGCAGCTCGTCCCGGCCCTCGACCCCGAGCTCGCCCGCCCGAATCCGGACGCCCCCGTCGGCCACCTCCGCCTCCGCGGAGCCGCTCACCGTGACCGGCTCACCGGCCAGCTCGGTGGGCAGCCGCACCCGCAGCCCACCGTCCGCCGCGGCGGACAGCTCGAGCGCTTCCGCGTCGCTGAGCGCCGTCACGCTCGCGTACCCGATCGTGGCCGAGCCGTCCACCCGCTCCGCGTGGATCGCGCCCTCCCCCTCGATCAGCGTGGCGGCGTCCGCGGTCACGCCGGTCGCGACCAGCTCCACCAGCGGCAGCCGCAGCTCGCCCGACCCGACGTCGCGCAGCCGCAGCGTCACCGACGCGAACCGCCCCGCGGCGACCTGGGTCAGGAACGGCCAGCCGCCGACGGTCACCTCCGGCGGCTGGCTGTCCACCTGGTAGCTGGCCAGCTCAGTGGCCACGTGATCGGCCACCGTCCGCTGCGCCACCCAGGCCGCGATCCGATCCGCGACCACCAGCAGCACGGCCAGCACCACCAGCCCGATCAGCACCCGTCGCAGCATCCGCATCGCCGGCCACCCTACTTGCCGCGCTCTATCCTCGCTGCCCGGTCACCCCCACCCCCGGCAACTCAGAAGTAGCGCGGGACGAAGAAGATCACACTAAGCAGGTACGCGAGCGGAGCCGCCAGCGCGAACCCGGCCAGCGGCCCCTGCAGGTGCCGGGCCACCCACATGGTGGGCGGCTCCCCGGCGATCCGGCGCCCCGCTTCCGCGTACCCGACCGACAGGTCGGCCAGCACCGCCGCGACCGCCGCGACCAGCCCGACCAGCGCGGCGTTGCCCGGCTCGAAGCCGCGCAGGTAGCTGCCCAGGTAGGCCGCGGCGGCGGTGCCCAGCATCGCCCCCACCACCACGCCGGCCGATCCGCGCGGCACCTGCGGGGACAGCCGCGGGAACGGCGCCAGCGTGTCGACCAGCCGGGCCACCACCAGCGCCAGTCCGGCGGCGGTCAGGCAGACCGTGATCGCCTGGGTGCCGATCGGCAGCCGGGTCAGCACGATAAGAGTCGCGTACGCGATCACACCGACCACGATCACCAGCGTGGCGCCCAACGACTCGGTGACCCGGATCCGGCCCTCCCGGCGCAGCAGCTGGCCGATCACCCCGGCGGCGAACCCGGCCACCGCCACGAACCCGAGCGGCGCGACCGTCACCTGCTGCGGCGCGACCGCGGCGGCATCGGCGGCCAGCGCGGTGAGCAGCCCGACCACCGCCACCACCCGGATTCCGGGCGGGCGCAGCGCCATCGTGAACGCGAGCACGAACAGCACCTGGATCCCGCCGATCACGATCGCGTACGGGATCCGGGCCGTCCCGACGCCGGCGGTCTGCGCCCCGAAGACCAGCCCGACGGCGAGCAGCCCGGCGAACCCGGCGATCAGCAGCGACAGCACCCGGCGGACCGGGCTGACCGGGACCGGCCGCGGCGGCGGGGCGGCCCGGCCGGGCCGCCGCGGCGGCGGGTCCGGAGGGGGGGAGCTAGCGGGCACGCCCCGATCGTGCCAGAGCAGCGCGGCTCTGGCACGATCGGTCCGCTACGCTGGGGTTCAAGCCTGCCAGCGTCGCCGGGAGCCGACCCGACCAACCGGAAACCGGAGGTTCGTCGTGGACATCCTGTTGCTGCTGGCCGCGCGTGCGGGCGAGCCGGCCGTGGTGCTGCCGGCGCTCGACCTGCTGCCGCACACGGTCCGGACCGCCACCCGGGACGTCCGGGCGCTGCTGTCCGGGCCCAGCCCGGACGTCGTGCTGGTGGACGCCCGGTCCGAGCTGGCCGAGGCCCGGACCACCTGCCGGGTGCTGCACACCACCGGGCTGGTGGTGCCGCTGCTGGCGGTGGTCAGCGAGGCCGGCCTGATCACCGTCAACGCCGACTGGGGCGTCGACGACGTGATGCTCACCACGGCCGGGCCGGCCGAGGTGGAGGCCCGGCTGCGGCTGGCCACCGGCCGGCACGCCGCCGCCACCCGGGCCGGCACCGGCGAGCTGATCCGGGCCGGGGACCTGACCATCGACCCGGACACCTACGCGGCGAAGCTGCGCGGCCGCCCGCTGGACCTGACCTACAAGGAGTTCGAGCTGCTGAAGTTCCTCGCCCAGCACCCGGGCCGGGTGTTCACCCGGGACCAGCTGCTGCGCGAGGTGTGGGGGTACGACTACTTCGGCGGGACCCGCACCGTGGACGTGCACGTGCGGCGGCTGCGCGCCAAGCTGGGCGCCGAGCACGACTCGTTGATCGGGACGGTGCGCCAGGTCGGCTACAAGTTCGTGCTGCCGGCCACCCGCCCGCTCCCGGACGACCACCCCGCAGCAGAGAGGTTCCCGGTTGGCGACCGGCTCACACAGCTTCCGGGTTGACCGGCCGGACCAGCCGCTGAGCCCGGCGGCGGTCGCCGAGGTGCTGGCGCTGGCCGGCGACGCCGAGGCCGCCGACGGGGTGGCCCCGCTGGCCGAGCCGGCGCTGCTGCGGCTGCGCCAGGAGGGCGGCGCGGCCGGTGGCCACCTGCTGGCCCGGGCCGCCGGCGGCGCTGGCTGGCTGGCCGGCTACGCCCAGGTCGTCGACGGCGCCGGCGAGCTGGTGGTGCACCCGCGGGCCCGCCGCCAGGGTCTCGGCCGGACGCTGGTCGTCGCGGCGCTCGAGATCGGGTCGCCGGCCGGCGGCCAGCTCGCCCTCTGGGCGCACGGTGACCACCCGGCGGCGGCCGCCCTGGCCCGCTCGCTCGGCTTCGCCCGGTCCCGGGTGCTGCTGCGGCTGCGCCGGTCGCTGGCCGACCCACTGCCGCCGCCCCGGCTGCCGGCCGGGGTGACGATCCGCCGGTTTCGGCCCGGCTCCGACGACGCGGCCTGGCTCGCGGTCAACGCCCGCGCCTTCGCCGACCACCCCGAACAAGGGCGCTGGACCGGGGAGGACCTGCGGCTCCGGCTGGCCGAACCGTGGTTCGACCCGGAGGGCTTCCTGCTGGCCGTCCGCGACACCGACGCCCACCTGCTCGGCTTCCACTGGACCAAAGTCCACCCCCCCTCCACCGAATCGCCCGACCCGGTCGGCGAGGTCTACGTCCTCGGCGTCGACCCCGAAGCGCACGGCCTCGGCCTCGGCACCCCCCTCACCCTGGCCGGCCTCCAGCACCTGCGCGACCACGGCCTGCGGCGCGCCATGCTCTACGTGGACGAGTCGAACCGGCCCGCGGTCGCGCTCTACACCAAGCTCGGCTTCACCCATTGGACCGCCGACATCAGCTACACCTCCCCCAAGGTCGCGCCGCGAGCCCACTAGTCACCGTCTGGCTCGAACGCGCGACAGGTAGTCGCTACTGTGGGAGCGACGGAGCGCACATCATCGGGAGCGCTTCGTGATCGTTCCGTGGGGGGGCATGCGCATGCCTGGAAGCATGGCGGATCGGCCGGACAGCCTGGCCCGGCTGCGGGCCGACCTGGCCCGGCTCGGCGGGCAGGTCCAGCAGCTGCAGGCCGCGGTGGCCGCCACCACGGAGCTGGCCGGGGCGATCGATGACCTGGGTACGCGGGTGGAGCGGCTGGCCGATCAGCTGGACCCACCCGGAGCGGGGCCGGCGGTCGGCCGGCCTCCGGAGGTCACCAGCTGGCTCGACATCCGGCCGGAGCGGGCGCCGGCGGCGCTCGCCGACCTGGCCCGCTGGATCGCCACGGTGCTCGCGTACCACCGGGTCGTTGACCACCTCCAACCCTGCTGGTACCGCCACCCCGGGCTGGTGCAGGTCCTGCTGGACGTACGGGCGGCGTGGCTGGTGGCCTACCGGGAGCCGGCCGGTGGCGGGGTGCCGGCGGCGCTGGACTGGTCGCAGCGGCACCTCCCGCACCTGGAACGGCAGGTGCAGGAGGCACTGGGCCGCTGTTCGGACGGGCGGCACGAGCCGGCGGCGGCGCCGGTCCCGATCGCCGACGAGCCCGCCCTGCACGGGTACGCGCTCTGGTGGGCCACCGACCGGCGACCGGCCACCGAACCGGCACCGCCCGCACCGGCCCCGGGCGTGCCCCGCCCCCGGAAGGCGCCCGGCCCGGAGCCCGCCCGCCGGCCGGCCAGCGATCCCGGCGCCGTCTGACCAGCCCCGGCACCTCGTACCCTGTTCACGTCGCGGTAACGCCCGGCCCGGTCCACCGACACTGGCTGGTCGAGACGAGTTCAGCCGGTGTTCACCGACGACCGGCTCACCGGCTACCTCGCCGCCCTAACGTTCGCCCTGTCAGGCTCATCCGCCGGCAGGCGACGCTGCCGGCTGACGGAAGGTCGAGGACACGCTAGTGGTTTCCAACAGATGGCTCTCTGTCGTCAGCGCCGGGGTGCTCGCCCTCGGCTTGGCGGCGTGTGGCAGTGACGACGATAACAACCCCGATGACGGGGCGAACGGCGACGGTGGCAGCCTCTCAGGCTCGGTCCTGATCGACGGCTCGAGCACGGTGGCACCCCTGTCAGAGGCTGCGGCCGAGCTGTTCATGGGGGAGAACGGGGGCGTTCAGGTGGATGTCGCGACTTCCGGGACCGGCGGCGGCTTCGAGAAGTTCTGCAACGGCGAGACCGACATCTCCGACGCCTCCCGCCCGATCGGCGACGACGAGATCGCGATCTGCGAGGCGAACAGCGTCGCGTACGAGCAGCTCACGGTGGCCAACGACGCGCTGTCGGTGGTGGTCCACCCGGACAACCCGGTCGACTGCCTCACAGTCGAGCAGCTGACCGCGATGTGGGGACCGGACTCGACCCTGGCCAGCTGGAGCGACGTCCCCGACCTCGAGGCCGACTTCGGGGAGCCGCTGGAGCTTTACGGCCCGGGCCCGGACTCCGGCACGTTCGACTACTTCACCGAGGCGGTCAACGGTGAGGAGGGTGCCATCCGCACCGACTACAACAACATCGGCGAGAACGACGAGAGCGGCATCGTCGGGGTAGAGGGCTCACCGGGCGGGCTGTTCTTCGTCGGCTATACCTACTTTGCCGAGAACCAGGACCGGGTCAAGGCGCTGCAGATCGACGGGGGCGGCGGCTGCGTGGCGCCGACGGAGGAGACCGCCCAGGACGGTTCGTACGCGCCGCTGTCCCGCGGGCTGTTCATCTACGTGTCGAGCAGCGCGCTCAGCAAGCCGGAAGCGCTGGCGTTCGTGCAGTTCTACATCGAGAACAACGACGCGATCTCCGGGGCGGTCGGCGCGATCGCGATGACCCAGGAGCAGAAGGACGAGGCTACCACCCAGGTCGATACCCTGGTCGGCTAACCACACCATGACGGCGCACGATATCGCGGCCTCCGGCGCCGGCGCAGGCTCCCTGCGCCGGTCGCTGGAGGCCGCCAGCCCGCGCTACGGCGAGCGGGCGATCCGGGCGTTCCTGGTCGGGTGCGCGGCGTTCTCGGTGCTGGTGACGATCGGGATCGTGCTCTCGCTGCTGTTCGGCGCGATCGACTTCTTCCGGGCCGTGCCGGTGCTGGACTTCCTGACCGGCACCGACTGGGCGCCCGGGTTCGAGCCGGCGGCGTTCGGCGTACTGCCGATCGTGGTCGGCACCCTCAACATCGTCTTCTGGGCGCTGGCGGTGGCGGTGCCGGTCGGGCTGCTCTCCGCGATCTACCTGGCCGAGTATGCGCCGGCTCGGGTGCGCCGAGTGGTCAAGCCGATGCTGGAGGTGCTGGAGGGCATCCCGACGGTCGCGATCGGACTGTGGGGGCTGTTCTTCCTGCGGCCGCTGGCCGAGGACCTGTTCCCGTTTCTGGCCTGGTCGACTCCGCACGCGGTCGGGGTCGCCGGGGTCGCGGTCGGCCTGCTGATCGTGCCGCTGGTCGCCTCGGTCTCCGACGACGCGATGCGCTCGGTGCCGGGCAGCCTGCGGGAGGGCGCGTACGCGCTGGGCGCCAGCAAGCTGCGGGTCTCGCTGCGGGTGGTGTTGCCGGCGGCGGTATCCGGGGTGGTCGCCTCGCTCGTGCTGGGGGTCTCCCGGGCGGTTGGCGAGACGATGGTGGTGCTGATGGTGGCCGGTGCCCGCCCGCAGATCTCGGTCGACCCGACCGCCTCGGTCCAGACCGTGACCGGACACATCGGAACCACCGCGACCGGTGACATCTCCACCGGGACGACCGACTACTACACGATCTTCGCGGTCGGCGCGCTGCTGTTCGTGCTGACCCTGGCCATGAACATGTTCGCGATCCGCCTGGTCCGCCGCTTCCGCGAGGTGTACGAGTAGAGGTGCACGAGTAGATGGTCACCGAGAAGCCCCCGCGCACCGCGCGTACCAGGTTGGCGGTCGCCGGCGCCCGGGCCGGTGTGGACGCGGGTCGGGTCTTCGGCCCGCGTGGCACCGCTGACCGGGTGAGCAACGCGCTGTTCCTGGCGCTGCTGCTGCTCGGGCTCGCGGTGGCGATCGCTGGCCTGGCTGCGCTGATCATCTGGGCCATCCTGGAAGGCGCCCCCCGGCTGGAGCCCGGCCTGATCACTAACCCGCCCTCCACGCTGGACCGCGAGAACGCCGGCTACCGCCCGGCGATCCTGGGCTCCCTGTACCTGATCGCCGGCGTGATCGCGATCATCGTGCCACTCGGCGTCGGCGCGGCCGTCTACCTGGAGGAGTACGCGGACCAGACCCGCTGGTACAACCGGCTGTTCGAGCTGAACATCCAGAACCTCGCCGGGGTCCCCTCGATCGTGTTCGGCATACTCGGGCTGGCGTTCATCGCCCGCGGCCCGCTCAGCCTCGGGTTCGTGGCCGTCGCCGGCTCGATCACGGTCGCGCTGCTGGTGCTGCCTACGGTGGTCCTGGCCGCCCGGGAGGCGATCCGGGCGGTTCCGCCCTCGATCCGGGAGGGCTCGCTGGCGCTGGGCGCGACCCAGTGGCAGACGGTCTGGCGGCAGGTGCTGCCGGGCGCGATGTCCGGGATCCTGACCGGCGTGATCCTGGCGGTCGCCCGGGCGATCGGGGAGGCGGCGCCGCTGTTGCTGGTCGGCGCGATCACCTTCGTGGTCGTCGACCCCCGCTACTTCGAGGGTAGCTACACCACCCTGCCGGTGCAGATCTACGACTGGGCTACCCGGCCGCAGGAGGACTTCCAGGTGCTCGCGGCGGCCGGAGTGCTGGTGATGCTGGCGCTGGTGCTAGTTATGAACTCGTTCGCGATCTGGCTGCGCAACCGCTTCGAGCAGAGATGGTAGGTGCCGCACGATGCCCGTTCCGATGCCCGACACCCGGGAGCTGACCGTGCGTCCCGCCGCCGCCGCCAAGGAGGTCCACCGGGTCGACAAGACCTTCGAGCTGCGCCGGGTGTCGGTGCGCTACGGGGACAATCCGGCGGTCAAGGACGTCTCGATGGACATCTTCCACAAGAACATCACCGCCCTGATCGGGCCGTCCGGCTGTGGCAAGAGCACCCTGATCCGGTGCCTGAACCGGATGAACGACCTGATTCCGAGCGCCCGGGTGGAGGGTGAGCTGCGTTACCACGGGGAGGACCTCTACGGCTCACGGGTCGACCCGGTGCAGGTGCGCAAGCTGATCGGGATGGTGTTCCAGAAGCCGAACCCGTTCCCGAAGTCCATCTTCGACAACGTCGCGTTCGGCCCGCGTACGATCGGCATGAAGGGCGACATCCGCGAGATCGTCGAGAACGCCCTGCGCCGCGCCGGCCTCTGGAACGAGGTCAAGAACCGCCTCAAGGACAACGCGTACGGGCTGTCCGGCGGTCAGCAGCAGCGCCTCTGCATCGCCCGCGCGATCGCCACCGAGCCGGACGTGATCCTGATGGACGAGCCGTGCTCGGCGCTCGACCCGATCTCGACCGCCCGGATCGAGGATCTGATGCTGGAGCTGAAGGAGCGCTACTCGATCGTGATCGTCACCCACAACATGCAGCAGGCGGCCCGGGTCTCGGACATGACCGCGTTCCTGATGGTGGAGCTGACCGCCGACGAGAAGACCCGCTACGGCGAGCTGATCGAGTACGACGACACCAGCAAGGTCTTCACCAACCCGGCCGACTCCCGCACCGAGGACTACATCAGCGGGAAGGTCGGCTGATGGTGGCCGCCAGCCCACCGACCCGGCAGAGCTTCCGCGACGAGCTCGAACAGCTACGGCTACAGGTCGAGCTGATGGGCCTGCGGGTAGACGAGAACCTGACCCGGATGGTCACCGTGCTGCGGACCGCCGACCCGTCCCTCGTGGACCCCGCCCTGCGCGCCGACGACGAGATCGACGCCATGAACGTCTCGCTCACCGAACGGTGCTACCAGCTGCTCACCCTCGAGTCACCGGTCGCCAGTGACCTGCGCACCATCGTCTCGGTGCTGCGGATCACCGGGGAGCTGGAACGGGTCGGCGACCTCAGCCTGCGGGTCACCAAGCTCGCCCCGGAGATCCCGCTGCTCCGCACCGCCGGCCCGATCTGGGACACCCTGCTACGCCTGGTGACCGAGGCGGTCGAGCAGTACCGCACCGCCCTGCGCGCCTGGTCGACGCAGGATCTCGACCTCGCCACCGCCCTCGCCACCCGTCAGCGCACCCTCGACCACCATCATGAACGCCTCCTGCACGACCTCCAGCAGTACTCCGGCCCGGCCGCCGCCTCGATCGCGATCGGCATCATGGTCGCCGGGCGGGCCGCCGACCGGATCGCCGACCATGCCGCGATCATCGGCGCCCGGCTGCGCTACCTGATCACCGGCGAGCCCGCCCACCTGGCCGCCGAAGTCCGCCCGCCCTCCCCATAGGGGTGCGGGTGTTGATCATGGAGACCCGCTGGGGTCGCCGCCCGTCAGCTGGCAGGGGCGGGCACCTGCACCGCGCCCGATCTGCGAACGCGTTGGACGCCGAACGCGAGCAGGACGAGCACCACCGCTGAGGTGGCGGCTGCGATCGCGAACGAGGGATGGAACAGAACGACCGCACCGAGCCCGGCCATCACGAGCCGGCCGGCGGTGTCGGCCCAGCGGTCCACGAAGAAGCGGCCGGCGACGGCGTAGATGACCGCCATGCTGCCCAGCGCAAGCAGGATCGTGTCCGGCACCTGTGCCCATCCCTGCTGGACGATCGCGTCACTGCGGACGAAGATCGCGAACGACATGAGCACGATCGGCAGACAGATCTTCAGCGCCTGGAACATCGTGACCATGAACGATGACTCGGCGATCCGGGCCGCGACCGCGGCGGTGAGCGATGTCGGTGGGGAGAGCTCACCCCAGACCGCGAGCAGGAACGCGAAGAAGTGGGCGATCCACGGGTCGATGCCCGACTGGATCAGCGGTGGCACGATGATGACGGCGACGACCACGTACGTGGCGGTCGGCGGCAGACCGGTGCCGGCGAGCCAGCCGAACACCCACGCGACCAGGATGGTGGCGACGATGCTCCACTGTGTGAGGTCGAGGAGCAGCGAGCCCATCCGTTGCAGGAACCCGGTGAGGGTGAACAGGCCGATCATGATGCCGAGGGTCGCCAGCAGGATGACGATGTACCACGCCAGGTCGGCGAAGGTCTCGAGCGCGTCGCGGAGGTTCACCAGGAACCGTTGCCCCTGGTAGTCCTGGTTACGCCGGACAAACTTGAACACGATGTAGAGGATCGTCAGCGCCACGAGCAGCATCGTCGCCGCGTACAGGGCGGAGCGTAGGGTGCCGATGCCGAGCAGGCCGAGCATGATGATGAGCGCCGCGACCGAGCCGAAGAAGAACCCGGTCTTGAAGTATTCGAACACCTCCAGCTTGAGACGCTCAAGGCGTTTACCGGAGAGCCGTCGCGCGCTCATCAGGTAGACCGCGAGCATCAGCCCCGCGAAGTAGACGAAGCCGATGGCGAACCCGCGCATCGCGACTTCCCAGTACGGGACTCCCAGGAACTCGGCCATGATGAACCCGGCGACCGCCATCAGCGGTGGGAGGATCAGCCCACCCATCGAGGCGGCGGCCTCCACGGCACCCGCCTGGGTGCCGGACAGCCCGTGCCGCTTCATGAGCGGGATAGTGAAGCTGCCGGTGATCGCGGTGTTCGCCGCGCCGCTGCCGCTGACCATGCCGATCGACGCCGAGGACAGCACCGCGGTGAACGGGATGCTGCGCTGCGAGCGACCGGCCACGCGCTGGATCGACCGGAGCACCGCCGCCTGCGCGGTGAACCCCCGGGCGACGGCGGCCAGCAAAAGGAACGCGGCGATCAGTGTGAGCGCCATCTGCGTGTACCCGCCGAACACGCCGGTGGCCAACTCCACGGTGGAGGAGGTGACGAGCCGCTCGAGCGAGGCTCCCGGGTGCCAGAAGAAGTCGATCGGGGTGTACGCGCCGAACAACGCGTAGATGATGAGGACGACGTTCACACCGAACAGCACCGGGTGCAGCTTGCGGGAGATCTCCATGATGATCAGGAGGATCAGCGTCCCCATCACCAGGTCGGCGGTGTTGTAGGAGCCCATCCGCAGCAGGAAGAGGTTCTCGAACTCCCGGAAGAAGTAGCCGAACACCGCCAGCGCGGCGAGGATGTAGCCGCCGGTGACCACCCGGTTCACCGCGACTCCCAGGCGTGGATAGGGTCCGCCCTGCTCGTACGCCCGCAGCGCCCACAGGATGACGGTGACCGGGAGCAGCCGGGTGGCCAGCTGGACCGGTCCACCGGCACCGGTGAAGAAGTAGTACACCAGGTGCGCGGACATTCCCAGGGCAACGACCAGGAAGAGGTTGCGGGCGGTCAGCAGGGTGCGGGTCAGGCCCAGCAGCCCGGGCAGGCCCGGACCGAGCGCCCGCGGCGGTACGGGGCTCGGTCCGTGCTCCTGCATCTGTCCGGCTACTCCCCGGCGATCGTCCACTGGTCCTCCCAGGCATCGCGTTCCTCAAGGAAGCGCGCCAGCCCGGGGTGGACTGGGATATCGGGGGCCGTGCGGATGGCGCCGACCTGCGTACCGACGTAGTCCTCCGCGAGCGGGGCGAACCCGTCGTCGAGCAGCGTCAGATCCTCCACGTTTTCTTCGAAGATCGTGAGCATCTGGTACACCAGGTCCTCGTCCATGTCGGCGCGCAGGTTGTACCCGAACAGGATCGGTACGCCGATGATCTCGTTGGTGCCGAGGTCCTGGGTGAACGCGACGCTGGGATCCACTGCCGCGGTCTCCATCCCGGCGGCTTCCAGTTGCGCGAGCTCGTCCTCGGTGAACTGCACCGGAGCGAGGTCGACCCGCAGCTCGGCCTCCCGCCAGAACGTCGGCAGGGAGGCCCCCGCCGTCGTGTACCCGCCGGCCCCCACGATCGTCCCGCCCTCCAGGGCGTCGGCGACCGTGGCGGAGTCGATCTCGACGTGGTTGAACTCGTAGCCCAGCACCTCGAAGATCCGCTGGAAGTTCAGCCAGTTCATGAACCCTGCCGGCGTGAAGAAGACCTCAGCCCCGTCGAAGTCAGCGTATGTGGTGAGCTCGTCGGCCCGGTCCGCGGAGGTGAGGAGGAAGGACTCCATCGGATAGGCGTAGAAGCTGTGGACGAGCTCGTCGACCTCTGGCTCGAAGTCCGCGAACGGGCCCTCGCGGGCGAAGTACTCGTTCATTCCGACGTCGGCGGTGTAGGCGATCTCGGCCTCGCCGTTCATCGCGGCGATCATCGCAGCCGACGTCGACGGATACGGATGGACCGTCACCACGTAGTTTCCGTCCAGCTCCCGGTTCAGGAAGTCGACCATATAGCTCGCCACCGCATAGCCATACGAGCCGACCGACGACGTCGCCCAGCGGATCGAGGTCCGGTCGGAGTCGCCACCCCCTAGGGCATCGCCGCACGCGCTCAACAACAAGGTTCCGCTCACCAGGATCGCGGCGAGCCGCAAACGCCTCGTTCTCATGTCCGTTGACCTTTCTGTCATGCGACAGGCACCGGCGTAAGCTGCTGGGACGGAGGCTCGTTGTCCCGCTGCAGCGGTCCCGTTACACCAGTGTGTCAATGATCCAATCACGGGCTCAGGCGCAAGGGCTCAAATACGCTGTCAACAATCACCTCATGGATGTCAACAAGTCATCAACGCCCTCGCCGGACGCGCGATCAGTCGCCCGTGCCGAGGAGCGAACGGCGGACCACCACATTGGAGAGTACCTCCGCGCCGGTCCCTTCGAAGATCTGCCGGCCGAGCTCGAGCACGTAGCCGCGGTCGCTGATCGCGAGCGCCTGCCGTGCGTTCTGCTCCGAGAGGAGGATCGCCAGCTGGGACTCGGCACTGAGCCTACGCAGCTCCGTGAAGATCGACGCGGCGACCGGCGGAGCCAGACCGGCCGACAGCTCGTCAATGAGCACCAGGCGGGGCATCCACATGAGCGCCCGGGCCACTTCGAGCATCCGGCGCTCGGCGATGCTGATCTCGCCCGCGGCGCGTCGCGCCTGCTCGGCGAGGTGCGGGAACACGTCATAGGCATGGGCCAGGCCGGCCCGGACAAGCGCCCGGTCGCGGCACACGTACATCCCCAGGACGAGGTTCTCCCGGACCGTCATCTGCGGGAAGATGCTCCGCTTCTGCGGGACGAAGGTGATGCCGGCCGACAGCAGGCTGTCGCGCGGCCGGACGTTCGTCACGTCGCGGTCGTCGAACAGGACCCGACCCCGGCGGACCGGCACCAGACCGTACAACGCCCGCAGCAACGTGGACTTCCCGGCGCCGTTCGGGCCGATCACGCAGACGGTCTCACCCTCGCGGACATGCAGGCTAGCGCCGCGCAGCACATCGCCGCCCGGGTCGTAGCCGCCGCCGTAGAGGTCATGCACCTCGAGCAGCGGCCGGCGCTCGCTCCACGCCATGCGCCTACCCCCCGTCGGTGCCGAAGTACGCGGTCTCGATCGCCTCGGACGCCACGACGGAGGCGGGCGTGCCCTCGGCGACGATCCGGCCGTGGTTCAGCACCACGACCCGGTGGCAGAGGTCGGCGACCACGCCGATGTCGTGTTCGACGACGATGACGGCCATGCCGTCGCTGGCGCACGAGCGGGCAATCGCCTTGACCGTCGCCACGTGTCCGCTCTCGACCCCGGCACTGGCCTCGTCGAGCACCAGCACCTTGGGGGACAGCATCAGCGCCATCGCCACCTCCAGCAGCCGCTGCTCCGCGGCCGAGATCTCAGCCACGGCGGTGTCGGCGACCGGGGCGAGGCCCAGGTCGGCCAGCAGCGACCGGGCTCGCTGCTGCACCGGCGCCGGCGCCGGCCGGCCGACGCTGGCCAGCGGCCACACTCCACCGAGCAGCACGTTCTCCACCAGGGTGAGGTCACGGTAGACGCGACGCTCCTGGAAGGTACGCGCCAGGCCCGACCTCGCCACCCGGTGCGGCGGGTAGCGGGTGATCTCCCGCCCGGCCAGGGTGATCCTGCCGGCGTCGACCCGCCGCAGCCGGCTGAGACAGTCGACCAGGGTGGTCTTGCCGCTACCGTTCGGCCCGATCACGCCGAGGATCTCGCCGCCGCTGACCGTGAGGTCGAGGTTGTCGAGCACCGTGGCGCCGTCGATGCGCAGCCGCAGACCACGGACCTCGAGCACCGGCTCGGCGACCCCGGCCGGCGGCCGCGGAACCGGTACGACGGGCGCCGGCCGCGGAACCGGTGCGCCAGCCTCCGGCCGCGGAACCGGTACGCCCGGCCCCGGCCCTGGAGCCGGTTGCTGCGCCCGGTTGCCGGGGCCACCCAGCAAGTCCTCGACGGCTCGCTCGCCGGCCCGGCCGCCGACCAGGCCGCGCGGCAGCCAGCGGACGACGGCGATCAGCACCAGCCCTTGCAGGAGCACCACATACGGGCCCACCGGCAGCCAGGGAAGTGCCCGGGCAGCGAACAGAACCAGGCCGCCGACCACCGGACCGGTCACGGTCCCGAGCCCGCCCAGCAGCGGCCCGGTGAGCATGTCGAGACCTCGCGCGTCCGCGAACGCGAGGTCCGGGTCGATGAAGGTGCTCTGGAACGCCCACAGACCTCCGGCTGCGCCCGTCACCGCGGCGGCGACCGTGAAGACCGCATGCTTACAGGCCATCGTCGGGATGCCGCGGGCCGCGGCGGCCGGCTCGTCGTGGCGCACGGCCAGCAGGACCGGCCAGAGACTGGTGCGCCGCAGTCGCCACGACACCAGCACGGCCGCGCCGAACAGCGCCGCCGCCGCGACGAAGAAGACCGCGGGACGCAGCGGCGGCAGGACCAGCCCTCGCCCGCCTCGGGTCAGCGGCTCGGCCACCCGCACCAGTTCCCGGATCCCGACCAGGACACCGAGCGTGGCGATCGCGAACGTCGGCCCCCGCAGCCGGAGCACCGCGGCTCCCACGGTGGCCGCCGCCCCAGCAGCCAGGACGACCCCGGCGGCCAACGCCGCGGGCAGCCCCCATCCGAGCCCGGCCATCGTCAGGCCGATGCCGTAGCCGCCCAGTCCAAAGTAGGCAACGTGCCCGAGGTCGATACAGCCGAGGTAGCCGCCGACCAGGTTCCAGCTGGTGGCCACTGTGATGAGTACCAACGCCTGGCCGGCGAGGATCATCCAGGTCCCGCTCATCGCACCGACCTCCACCGGCCCGGCTCCGGCCGGCTCCCGCGGCGTGCGACCAGCATGACCACCAGCAGCACGGCGGCCACGATCACCCCCAGGTTCGTTCCGATCCGCGGCACCGACGCGCTGATCACGGACTCGACCACGCCGAGCCCGCCGCCGCCCGCGAGCCCGCCCGCGACCTGGCCCGGGCCGGCGAGCGCCGTCACCGCGAGCGCCCGGAGCAGCAGCGGCGGTCCCATCGCCGGATGGATCGGCTGCGCCTGGCTGACCAGGCAGCCGGCCGCCCCCGCCACGGCCGTGCACAGGGCGAAGGTGAAGGTCCGCACCCTGGCCACGTCGATCCCGATCAGCTGCGCCGCCTCGGGGTTCTGCGCGACCGCCCGGACGCTGCGGCCCAGCCGGGTCGCCCGCAGGAAGGCAGCCACCGCGACCACGATCGCCAGCGAGGCGAGCAGCAGCACGGCCCGCCCGGCCGCCACGTTGACCGGCCCGATCCGCCAGAGCCCGTCCAGCGGCAACGGTACGACGTGCGGGGTGGGGCTGACGGCGATCCGCATGCCCTGCTGCAGCACGACCGACAGGCCGAGGGTCACCAGCAGCGCCACCAGCGCCGGACGGACCTGCACGCGACGAAGCAACAGCCGCTCGACGAGCAGCCCCACCACGAACATCACCGGGATCACCACCACCAGCGCGGGTAGCGGAGCCAACCAGCCCGCCGACGAAAGCGCCCAGGTGAGGTAGGCGCCGAGCATGACGAACTCGCCGTAGGCGAGGTTGATGACCCCGTTGACCCGCCACGCCAGGGAGAACCCGAGGACGACGACGGCGTACAGCCCACCCAGGACCACGCCGTTGACGATGGCCTGTGCCGCGACCTCGGTCACAGCTGGCCGCGCGGGTAGATAAGCCGGCCGGTCGCGACCTCGTCCGGCGTGATGAGCTCGAGACCGCCCTGCTGGATCTGGACGGCGCCCATCAGCTTGGCGGCGTTGCGGCCGGTCCGGTCGAAGTCGACCGGCCCGTAGAACGTCTCCATGTCAAGCGCCATCAGCGCGCCCCGAACCGCCTCCGCCTCGGTCGTCCCGGCCCGCTCGATCGCCAGCTGGAGGACCAGCGCCGCGGCGGTGGAGCCGGCGGCCTGGTAGGTCGGGGCCTCGCCGTGGTCGCGGCTGTAGCGGGCGGCGTAGTCGGCGCTCGTACCGAACCAGCGGCCGCGCCAGTCCATCGAGGCCTCCCACTGGGTTGGCCCGATCACGAGCTCCGCGGCCGTTCCCAGCTCGTCTGCGAAGGCCGGGCTGGTCGGCCCCACCGTGAGCACCATCGCGGCCGGTGCGAAGCCCTGCTCCTGCGCCGCCCGGGCGAACAGCAGGGCGTCGCCGAAGTACCCGGCCCCGATGAACGCGTCCGGGTCCAGGGTGCGGAACTTGGCGATGATCCCGGACACGTCGGCCACCGCCCGCGGGTAGGTCTCCACCGCGAGGACGTCCATGCCGAGCGTGCGGGCATGCGCGACCGCCCCTTCCCCGGCATCGATCGGGAACTCAGTGTCCTCATGCGCCACCACGACGGTACGGGCGCCGGCCGCCGCGAGCGCGTCCAGCGCCGGCTCGGCGTAGCGGGACGCGACCGTCATCACGCTGAAGTAGTGCCGGAAGCCGCGCCCGAACAGGGAGTCGGCGGATGCGGTGCCGGTCACCATGATCGTTTGATGCCGGTCGGCGATCGCGCTGGCCGGAGCGTTCAGCGCGCTCGCGTACGGCCCCAGCAGGAAGTCCACATTGTCGCGGGTGACCAGCCGCTCGGTCAGTGCCGCGGCCGTACCGGGGTTGCTCTCGTCGTCGTAGTAGACGATCTCTGCCCGGTACCGCCGGTCGCCCAGGCGGATGCCGCCGTGGTCGTTGTTCACCCAGCCGAGCCAGGTGTCGTACCCTAGCCGGGTGTCCCGCCCCTCCCGCGAGTACTTCCCGGTCAGGCTCACCGTGGCTCCGAACCGGACGGTCCCGTCGAAGCTTCCGGCGGGGTGGTCGGTGCGGGGGCCGGTGTCGTGCTGCACCGGGGCGCACGCGGCCACCCCCACCACGGCCACCGCGAGCGCCAGGCTCCACCGACGCACTCCGCTCACCCCCACCCGGCGAAGCGGTAGCCGAGGCCGTACTCGGTGATGAAGTACTCGGGACGTGCCGGGTCCTCCTCGATCTTCTGCCGGAGCCGGCTGACGTAGACCCGGACGTAGTGGGACTCGCCGCGGTAGGCCGGACCCCAGACGTCGGCCAGTATCCGGGTGTGGGGCAACACCTTGCCGGCATTCTCCATGAAGTACCGCAGCAGGGCCAGCTCGGTCCGAGTGAGGTCGAGCTCGCGGTTGCGCACGGTGGTCCGCAGCGACTCGGTGTCCAGCTCGAGGTCCCGGAACCGCAGCACCGCGTGCGCACCGGCACCAGAGTGCCAGCGCACCCGGCGCAGCGCGGAGCGGACCCGGGCGAGCAGCTCGTCGACTCCGAACGGCTTCACCAGGCAGTCGTCGGCGCCCTCGTCCAGGATGCGCACCGTGTCGGCCTCGGTGTCCAACGCGGTCAGAGCGATGATCGGCATAGTGGACGACGCGCGGATCCGCCGGCAGGCTTCCAGCCCGTCCATTCTCGGCATCATGATGTCGAGGATGACCAGGTCCGGTTGGTCCCGCCCGACCACCGCCAACGCCTCCAACCCGTTGCTGGCCGTGGTCACCGAGAACCCCCGGGCGGAGAGGTTGCGCTCCACGAACCGGCGCAGCGCGTCGTCGTCATCGACCACCAGCACTCGCACACTCATGCTGGCCCTCCTCCGTCGGTCGGGAACCGGTCGGTCGGGACGGCCAGTGTGAACGACGTCCCGGGCTGCTCGGCCCGGCTCCATACCCGCCCCCCATGAGCCTCCACGAAGCCGCGGCAGATCGCGAGCCCGAGACCGAACCCTCCCACCTTCCGGGCCAGCCCGTCGTCACCGCGTACGAAGCTGTCGAAGATCCGGTCCTGCAGGTCCTCGGGCAGCCCGGCGCCCCGGTCCCGCACCGTGATCCGCAGCTCGCCATCGACCCACCGCGCGGTGAGGTCCACCGGTGCGGGGGCGGGCGAGAACTTCAACGCGTTGTCGACCAGGTTGCGCACGGCCGTCTCGATCCGGGACCGGTCCAGCTCCACGATCGGCATGCCGTGGCTCAGGTCGAACCGCAGCCGCTGCCGGGCCTCCGGCGGCAGGCCCGCCACGGCCCGGTCGACCAGGTCGGGTACGGCGACCGCCTCCCGCCGGATCGCCAGCGCACCGGCTTCGATCCGGGAAAGGTCGAGCAGGTTTCCGACCAGGGCGGTGAGGCGGTCGGTCTCGGACGAGATGGTCGCGAGGAACTGTCGCTGCTCCGCCCGGCCCCACTCGATGTCGTCGGCCAGCAGCGTCGACACGTACCCCTTGATGTTGGCCAGCGGCGTACGCAGCTCGTGCGAGGCGGTCGTGAGCAGGGATGCCTTGAGTCGCTCGACGAACCGGTCCCGGGTGATGTCCTGCCACAGGTAGCCCTGGCCGAGCGCTGCCCCGTGCTCGTCGGCCACCGCGAAGCTCCGCAGCCGCAGATCCCGGCGGGTTCCGTCGACCGTCGCCGTCACCTCCCGCGAACTCGCCTGGCCGCTCTCCTCCAGCTGCGACGGGTCGACGCCGAGCCGGCAGAGCAGCTCTTCGACCCCGATCCCGGCCAGCTGCTGGCCAGCGGCGCCGAGCAGCGCCGAGGCGGCGGTGTTGTGGTAGGTGACGAGCCCGTCCGGCTCGGCCAGGACCAGCCCGTCGTCGAGGCTGTCGATGATGGCCTCGAGGCGGCTGGTCTGCTCCTGGAGCCGTTCGTCGACCCGCCGGTACAGGGCGGCGTTCTCCATCGCGATCGAGGCGAACCGGGCGAAGCTCATCGCCAGCTCCAGCTCGGAGTGGCTGTACCGGTACGGCTCGGACCGGTACAGCAGCAGAGTGGACGGCGGTGCCATGCTGGTGGTGAGCGGGATGGCCAGCACGCAGCGGTAGTGGAACCGCCGGGACCGGTTCCGGAAGGCGGCGAACGACAGGTCGGTCTCCGTGTCGGACACCTGCACCGGCTCACCCGACCGGACCGCCCGCATGGACGGCGAGTTCGGCTCCGAGACGTCCACCCGCAGCCGGCGCACGAACTCGTCGGACACGCCCAGGCTCGAGCGGATCACGAACACGCCGGCCCGCTCGTCGAGGCTCAGCACCGCGCAGCGCTCGACCTCGAACAGCCGCCGGAGCTGGCCGAGGATCCGTTCGAACACCTCGGTGGTGTCCAGCGAGGCACCCACCGCGCGGATCGTCTCCAGCAGCGTCGACAGCTGCAGGAACCGCCGGCCGATGTCCTGCTCCACGGCGGTGAGGCTGCGGGCGAGCCGGCCCACGTGGTCGCCCCGCCGGACCAGCCGGTCGACCCATCCGCGATCGGCCGGCCGGACCCGCCCCCGCCAGCGCAGGTCCTCGCTGGCTTTGATGAGGCCGTCCAGCGGTCGCAGGAAGCCCCTCCGCACCAGCGGCCACACCAGGGCACCCAGCATCGCGACCGCCACGATCACCACCGCGATGATGCGAAGGGCGGCGGTCTGGATCGGGGGCTGCGGGGCGTCCGGCCGTCCCAGCAGCACGGTCGACCCGTCCGGCAGCTGGGCCGTGGCGAACCGCCATTGGGTGTCGGCCGGGTCCCGGGTGGTGAACTGCGCGGTGAACTCCGCCTCCCGTACGACCCGGGTCACCCAGCGCTGCCACCGCGCGTCCGCCACGTCGACGCCGAGGTCCGGCGGGCTGACCGACCCGTCCGCCGCTACCAGGGCGAAGACGACACGCTCGCTCGGAGCGGGCAGCGCCGCCGGCCGCTGCTCAGCCGGAAGCTCTCGGAGCACGGCGGCCAACGCTGCGGCGGTCTCCAGGTCGCGGGCGGTGGACTCGTCGACGAGCTGGTCGAAGTTCCACCACGCCAGGTATGCGGCGGCCGCGCAGATGACCGCCGCCGCGACGCCCGCCGCGGCCACCGCCACCCGGAACGGGTCGCGCACGTGGTTCCGCCCGAGCCCCGCGGGGGCCAGGGAGCGGAGCAGGCCCATCTACGAATCATGGCAGGAATCCCGGTACGCGGGGAACCGTCAGCCCCCGATGACGAACCGGGCGGTGCCGTCGGCGGACTGCTCTACCCGGGGAAGAACCGCGGTGGCGGCGTCCCGCCCGGCGCCGGCCGCCAGCGCCGCGCCGACCGTGTCGAAGCCGACCAGCTCGCCCAGGGTCACCGAGGTCGGCCGGAACATGAAGATCTCGCCGGCCTCGGTCCGGGCCACCGCGTCGGCCGGGCTGGCCCACTCGGTACGGTCGGCCTCGCCGGACACGTCCGCCGGCTGCTGCCCGGCCGGCAGCGCGGCCAGGAAGAAGTACGTGTCGTACCGGCGCGGCTCGAACACCGGGGTGATCCAGCGGGTCCACGGCACCAGGTCGGCGACGGCCAGCCGTACCCCGGTCTCCTCGGCCGTCTCCCGGAGCGCCGCCCGGACCACCGCGGACGCCGGCTCCGGCTGGCCGAGCCGGGCCGGCCAGTCCACGCCCGGCCGGTCCGCGGCCCCCAGCGGTGCCCCGGAGTAGTCGACCCGATCCACCGAACCACCCGGGAACGCGTACATCCCGGAGGCGAACGCCATGCTCGCCGCGCGCCGCAGCAGATAGACCTCCAGCCCCGGTCCGGACTGGCGCAGCAGCAGCACCGTCGCGGCCAGCCGGGCCGGCGCCGGCTCCGCCCCGGACTCGGCGAACCGCAGCCCCCGGGCCACCAGCTGCGCCGTCTGCTCAGCCATGTCCATCAGTCGACCTGCACCACGACCGCCGTACCCTGGCCGACCCCGATGCAGGCCGCCGCCACGCCGTAGCCGCCGCCCCGCCGGCGCAGCTCCCGGCAGGCGTCCACGATCACCCGCGGCGCCGAGGCGCCCAGCGGGTGCCCGATCGCGATCGCGCCGCCGTTCGGGTTCACCCGCTCCGGGTCGAGCGGCCCGCCGAGCAGCTCCGGCAGGTCGTGCAGGCAGGAAAGCACCATCGCCGCGAACGCCTCGTTGATCTCCCAAACTGCGATCTCGTCCGCCGCCAGGCCGGCCCGGGCCAGCGCCTTGCCGATGGCCGGCACCGGCGCCACCGAGAACCGGTGCGGCTCCACCGCCACGGTGGCGCTGGCCACCACCCGGCCGAGCGGCTCGACCCCCAGCTCGGCGGCGACCGACGCCGGCCCGACCAGGATCGCCACCGCCCCGTCGTTGATCGGCGAGGCGTTGCCGGCGGTCACCGCCCCGCCGTCCGAGAACGCCGGCCGGAGCCCGGCCAGCGCCTGCGCCGACGTGTCCGGCCGGATCGACTCGTCCCGTACCACCTCCCCCACCGGGACGGCGAACCCGTCGTGCAAACCCTTCTCCCACGCCTGCGCCGCCCGCTGGTGGGAGCGCAGCGCCCACTCGTCCTGGGCCACCCGATCGATCCCGTACGCCGCGGCGACCGCCTCCGCGCACGCGCCCAGCGACGCGGTCCACTGTGCCGGGAACGCCGGGTTCACCATCCGCCAACCGACCTGTGTGGACAGCAGCGCCAGCGAGCCCGGGAACGGGACGTCCGGCCGGGCCAGCACGAACGGGGCGCGGCTCATGCTCTCCACCCCGCCGGCGACCGCCAGGTCCGCGTCGCCGGCCCGGACCGCCCGCGCCGCCTGGATGACCGCCTCTCCGCCGGAGCCGCACAGCCGGTTCACCGTCACGCCCGGCACGGTCGGCGGCAGCCCGGCCAGCAACCCCGCCATCCGGGCCACGTTCCGGTTGTCCTCGCCGGCGCCGTTGGTGTCCCCGAGGATCACGTCGTCGATCCGGGCCGGGTCCAGCCCCGGGTGGCGGCCCAGCAGCCCGGTCAGCGGCAGCGCGGCGAGGTCGTCGGTCCGGATCCCGGACAGCCCGCCCCGGTGCCGCCCGAACGGGGTCCGGACCGCGTCGATCAGGTAAGCATCGCGGTTCGCGTCCATCCCGCGAGGGTACGCAGCCGGCGGGCCCCACGCCACGGTCAGGCGGTCCCGAACAGCGGCCGCACCAGCAGGTAGCAGGCGCCCGCGATCAGGGCGGCCGCCGGGATGGTCATCACCCAGGCGGCGACGATGTTGCCGGCCACCCCCCACCGGACCGCCGAGAGCTTCCGGGTGGCGCCGACCCCCATGATGGCCGAGGTAATGGTGTGGGTGGTGGAGATCGGCGCCTCCAGCGCGGCGGCGGTGTAGAGGACCGTGCTGGCCACGGTCTCGGCCGCGAACCCCTCCGGCGGGCCGAGATGGATGATCCGCCGGCCGAGGGTACGGATGATCCGCCACCCGCCGGCGTAGGTGCCCGCGGCCAGGACCGCCGCGGAGCTGAAGAAGACCCACTGCGGGATGTGCTCGGGGCTGTCCTGGAACCCACCCACGAACAGCGCGAGCACCACGATCCCCATGGTCTTGGCCGCGTCCTGGGCACCGTGACCGACCGCCATCGCGGTCGCCGAGGCCGCCTGCGCGATCCGGAACCCCCGGTTCAGCTTGCCCGGATGGCCCCGCCGGAACGTCCACATCACCGCGACCATGACCAGCCCGCCCAGCAGGAACCCGGCCAGCGGCGAGAGCACCATCGGCACCACCACCTTCGCGAGCAGGTTGCCCCACTGCACCGCGTCCAGCGACAGCGCGAAGATGGTCGCCCCGACCAGCCCGCCGATCAGCGCGTGCGACGAGGACGACGGCAGCCCGAAGTACCAGGTGACCAGGTTCCAGGTGATCGCACCGATCACCCCCGCGAACACGATCCCGAGGCTGGGCACCCCTTCCGGCAGCACCACGATCCCGCTGCCGACGGTCTTCGCCACCCGGGCTCCGAAGTGGGCGCCGACGAAGTTGCCGGCGGCGGCCACCAGCAGCGCCACCCGCGGGGTGAGCGCCCGGGTGGAGACCGAGGTGGCGATCGCGTTGGCCGCGTCGTGGAAACCGTTGGTGTAGTCGAAGACCATCGCCACGATGATGACCGCCAGTACGGCCACCAGGGCAGCGCTCATCGGCCCAGCACCTTCCGGGCCGCCCGCAAACCCATCCGGCTCAGGACTCCTTCACCGCGATCGTCTCCACCGTGTGGGCGACATGCTCGAACGCGTCGCAGGCCGCCTCCAGCTCGTCGGCGACTTCTTTCAGCTTCAGCACCGTCAGCGCGTCGTACTCCCCGGAGAACAGCCGCACCAGCAGCATCCGGTACGCGCGGTCGCCCTCGTTCTCCAGCCGGTTGCACTCGATCCAGTAGTCGCTCAGATCCTTCATGGACCGCAGCCGGGGCATCGCGTCGGCGGTCAGTGTCGCCTGCTGGTGCAGCACGTCGATCAGCTCGTGCATCTCCCGCGGCAGGGCCGGCAGCGCGGTCAGCCCGTACAGGTAGACCAGCGTCCCGGCCGCCTCCATGTGGTCCATCACGTCGTCGAGTGTGGAGCCCAGCTCGTAGATGTCGGCGCGGTCGAACGGCGTGATGAAGCTGGAGTTGATCTTGTTGTAGGTCTCGTGCGTGAGCTGGTCGCTGTCGTGCTCCAGCTCGACCAGCCGTTCGCTGACCGACGCCACGTCGGCCTCGGGCAGCGCCAGCTCGATCAGCAGATCGGCTCCCTTGACAAGGTTCTGTGCGGAGTCGGTGAACAGCTTGTAAAAGGCTCCGTCCGACGGGCGGAGCGAGAACCTGGGCATGTGCACCTCGCGGGAGTCGTGGTCGGGCCTACGCCGCGATGCTAGGCAAACCGCAGGCGGCGGCACCACCCACAGGTCCCGGCAGCCGGTTGTTCACCGTCTGTTCACTCGGCGTTAACCGGCAGATCTGACGCTCGGTGAGGTCGAACCCCGATCCCGTACCCTCGAGGCGTGACCGGGGAACCGGAGCCGTTCGAGCAGCACCGCGACCACCTGCTGGCGGTCGCGTACCGGATGCTCGGCAGCCGCGCCGACGCCGAGGACGTGGTGCAGGAGACTTGGCTGCGCTGGCGCGCCGCCGACCAGCCGGAGATCCGGGACCTGCGGGCCTGGCTGACCACCGTCACGGCCCGGATCTGCCTGGACCAGCTGCGCTCGGCCCGGCTGCGCCGGGAGGCGTACGTGGGGCAGTGGCTGCCCGAGCCGCTGGTGGACCGGCTGGCGTCCCCGGACAGTGACGGCCCGGCCGCGGACCCGGCGGACCGGGCGGCCCGCACCGACCGGGTGGGCTACGCGCTGCAGGTGGTGCTGGAGCGGCTCGGGCCGGAGCAGCGGGTGGCGTTCGTGCTGCACGACGTGTTCGCGGTGCCGTTCCCGGAGATCGCCTCGGTGCTCGGCACCACCCCGGCGGCCGCCCGGCAGCTCGCCTCCCGCGCCCGCCGGGCGGTCCGCACCGGCGACGCCCCCCGGCACACCGCCGACCCGGCCGAGCAGCGCCGGGTGGTGACGGCGTTCCTGGCCGCCGCGCACACCGGGGACATCGACGGGCTGCTCGCCGTACTGGCCCCGGACGCGGTCACGGTCGGCGACGGCGGCGGGGTGGCGCCGGCGACCCGGCGGCCGGTCACCGGTTCCGTGCCGGTGGCCCGGTTCCTGGCCGGGCTGTTCCGGCGGTACCGGCACGAGGCGGAGTCGTTGCACGTCGAGCTGGTCCGGATCAACGGCGACCTCGGGCTGTTCATCGACATCTTGCTGCCGGACGGTGACCACCTGCGGGGCACGCTGGCGTTCGCGATCTCCGGCGGCCGGATCACCGCCATCTACAGCCAGGTCAACCCGGCCAAGCTGGCCCGGCTGCCGGCGCCCGACCCGGCCCGGGCCTGGACCCCCAGCGGTACGCGGTAGGCCCGCGGCGCGGCGCCGGGACGGCACCGTCCGGTCGCGATGCGGTCCCGATTCGGTAACACGGCGAACCAGACGCCCCGCGCCGCGCGCTTCCCGGCGTGGGGGATCGTCGCCATCCGGAGAGGGGGGTACGGGTGCAGGTGCGGCTGCTCGGACCGGTCGAGCTGTGGGGCGCCGGCGGCCGGGTGGACCTCGGAGCGCCCCAGCAGCGGTGCGTGTTCACCGTGCTGGCGATGTCCCCGCGCCAGACCGTATCGGTGGACGCACTGGTGGACCGGGTGTGGGGGGACCAGCTCCCGCGCAACGTCCGCACCGTGCTGTACACGTACGTGTCCCGGCTGCGGCGGCAGCTGCGCCGGGCGAACGGGGCGGGCGGCCAGACGGTGCTGCGCCACCGGGACGGCGGGTACGCGCTGGAGGTCGACCCGGAGCAGGTGGACCTGCACCGGGCGCGCCGGCTGGCCACCGAGGCCCGGGCCGCCCGGCGCCGCCCGGACGGCACCGAGCGGGCGGCCGAGCTGCTCGCCCAGGCCTGCGACCTCTGGGTGGGGCCGCCGCTGGCCGGAGTCACCAGCGACTGGGCGGAGCGGGTCCGGGTGGGGCTGGAGCACGAGTGGCGGGCGCTGCTCACCGAGCGGTACGACGCGGCGATCCGGGCCGGCCAGCACCAGGCGGTGATCGGTCCGCTCTCGGAGTCGCTGGCCGCGTACCCGCTGACCGAGCCGCTGGCGGCGCTGCTGATGCTGGCGCTGCATCGCAGCGGCCGACCCACCGAGGCGCTGGAGGTGTACGCGCAGCTGCGGCGCCGGATGCTGGCCGAGCTGGGCGGCGAACCGGGTGAGCCGCTGCGCCGGCTGCACGAACGGATGCTACGGCGCGACCCCAGCCTGGAGCAGCCCCGGCCGGGCCGGCCGGCACCGTGGGTGACGCTGTGCCAGCTGCCGCCCGACACCTGGCACTTCATCGGCCGGGACCGGCTGTGCCAGGAGCTGGCTGCGGCGGTCGAGGCGGACCCGGAGCACACCGCGGTGCCGGTGGTGACGATCACCGGGCTGCCGGGCGCCGGCAAGACCGCGCTGGCGGTCCGGGTCGCCCACCGGATCCGGGGGCGGTTCCCGGACGGGCAGTGGCACGTCCGGCTCAGCGGCGCCGACGGGCCGCGCGATCCGGTGCAGGTGCTTGGCGAGCTGCTCGAAGCCTCCGGTGCCGATCCCCGCACGATCCCCGCCGGGCTGGAACGGCGTACCGCGGCGTTGCGGACCAGGGTCGCCGACCGCCGGGTGCTGATCCTGCTGGACGGCGCGGCCAGCGCCGCCCAGGTCCGGCCGCTGCTGCCCGGCACCGCCGGGGCGGCGGTGCTGGTCACCAGCCGGCAGCTGCTGGCCGGGCTGGCCGCCGCGGCGGCGGTCCGGCTCGGCCCGCTCGCCCCGGTCGCCGCGCTGGAGCTGCTCCGGCGGCTGGCCGGGCCGGACCGGGTGGCCGCGGAGCCGGAGGCGGCCGCGGAGATCAGCGCCGCCTGCGGCCGGCTGCCGCTGGCGCTGCGGATCGCCGGGGCCCGGCTGGCGGCCCGACCGGAGTGGCGGCTGGCCCGGCTGGCCGGGCTACTGCGGGACCGCCGCCGGCGGCTGGACGAGCTGGCGATCGGAGACCTGGCGGTGCGCCCTGGCCTAGCCAGCAGCGTCGAGGCGCTGGACCCGCTGCTGCGGACGGCGCTTCGCCGGCTGGCGCCGCTCGGCAGCGGCGCCTTCCCGACCCGCACCGCCGCCGCGCTGGCGGCCGACCCCAGCAATGGCGCCGGCCCCGCCGGCCGGGCCGGTGACCGGGACGGCGACCGGTTGATCGACGCGCTGATGGCGGCCAACCTGGTGGACCCGGTCGGCACCGACGCGGGGGAGCCCCGCTACCGCCTGCCCGAGCTGGTCGCCGCCTACGCCGTCGAGCTGGTCGACGACGCCGAGGCCGGGTTCAGTCCGCCGCACCGAGCCGGCAGGGTGGGACCGGCCCCGGACGCGGGTGGCGTCCGGGGCCGGCCGGGTGGAGCTGGCGTCAACCGCTGACTACTCGGTGGCCGCGAGCCCCCACTGCTCCTCCGAGTAGATCGCCCGGAGGCTGGTGTTGGTGTTGTCCCGGATGTTGATGTAGTCCTCGGTCACGAAGATGAACACCGGGGTGTCGTAGAGCGGCAGCACGTAGGCGTCGTCGACCACAATCTCCATCATCTGGTCGTGCAGGGTCGCCGAATCGTCCAGCGTGGTCGCCTGCTGCTCCTGCTCGATCAGCGCGTCCACCTGCTCGTTGTTGTACTTACCGAAGTTGCTCGGGCTGTCACTCTTCCAGAACTGCAGGCCGGTGCCGAAGAACAGCGGGGAGCCGCTCCAGCCGAACTGCATGATGTCGTAGTTCTGCTCACCGAGCGTCCCACCGAGGTCGTCGGTAGGCTCGAGATCGGCCTGGATCCCGATCTCGGCCAGGCTTGCCTGCTCCAGCTGGGTGGAGGTGGTGTTCGCCGGGCTGATCCCAGCCCGCAGCCGGAACGGGCCCACCGTCTCGCCCTCGAAGGTCAGCGCTCCGGCGCCACCGTCCATCCCTTCGAACCCGGCGTCAGCCAGGATCTGCCGGGCCAGCTCGATGTCGCCGGTGCCCTGACCGGTCGCGGTGGTGTGGTCCTGGTGGTACTTGCCGCCCACGGAGTGCAGGTGGTTGGTCCGCACAGTCACCTCCGGGAACAGGTCACCGTAGATCCGCTGGGCCATGTCGTTGGAGTCGATCGCCGTGAAGATCGCCTGGCGCAGCTCCTTGTGCTCACCCAGCCACTCGTTGTCCATGTTCATATCGAGATGTGCCCAGGACGGCCCGGGCTGCATGTCCACCCGGACGTTCGCCATGTCCAGCATCTGCCGGATCGCGTCCGGGGCGAACGCCGAGGGCGACCCACCGTTGATCTCATTGTTCTGCAGCGCCGGCACCCAGCTCGCGTCCGCGTCGTTGAAGACCTTGATTACCCGCTCCAGGGTCGGCTGCTCGGCCCCGTACCAGCTGGGGTTCGGCACCATGACGATCTGGGTGTCGATGTCGAACGACTCGATCATGTATGGCCCGCCGGAGAACTCCGGTGGGTTGTCGTTCAGGAACTCGAAGTACTCACCCAGCCCCTCCGGGTCCCACTCGTCCGGCGTACCCGAGAAGAAGCCCTCGTTGATGCCCACGTGCGCCGGGGCGATCCCACCGATGATCCCGTGGACGCTGCTGTAGGAGAACCACTCCGGGTCGGCGACCCCGTCCTTGTACGTCACGGTGACGGTCTTGCCGTCGTCGGAGCCCTCGACGTTGGCGATCAGCTCCTCGAACGACCGCGGCCGGCACCCGACACAGTGCCCGTCCTCCTCCGGGGTGCTCATCTTCCAGCTCATGATCAGGTCGTCGGCGCTGATCGGGGTGCCGTCATCCCAGACCGCCTCCGGCCGGATCTGCCAGGTGGTCTGGAACGGGTCCTCGCTGGTGATCTGCGGCTCCTCCGCGAGCACGTCCATGTTGTAGGCGTACTCACCGTCGGGCATGAACTGCCCGAAGTTCGGCAGGATGCCGTGGACCGCCTGCAGGGTGTAGACCGAGCCACCCTCCGGCGACCACGGGAAGAAGCCGTCCGGCGTCGCGTCCAGCAGCCAGGTGATCTCCCCGCCCGGCTCCCGGTCCCCGCTGTTGCACGTGTTCGGGTTCTCAGCACAGTCCTCGAACCCGACCGACTCCGGCGCACCGTCCCCGTCGGACGAGCATCCTGCCAGTACCAGCGCGGCGGCGGCACCCGCCGCCGCGATATTCAGTATCGTCTTTCGCATCTAGGTAACTCCTCGCGCTCAGCCTCCCCGGTGGCGCCGGAAAGTCGGGGGTCCCGGGCGCAACGGCGCCCGGGACCCCCGCCCCCTACTGAGGATCATTCTGCACTATTCGGCGGCCACTCCCCACTCGTGCGTCTCGTAGACCCCCCGGAGGCTGCTGTTCGTGTTGTCCCGGACGTTGACGTAGCTGTCAGTCACGAAGACATACACCGGGCTGTCGTACAGCGGCAGCACGTACGCGTCGTTGACCACGATCGGCATCATCTGGTTGTGCAGGTCGGCCGACTCCTGCTGGGTCGCGGCCTGCTCCTCCTGGTTGATCAGCGCGTCCACCTCGGGGTTGCTGTACTTGCCGAAGTTGCTGCCACTGTCGCTGTCCCAGTACTGCCCACCGTTGCCGAAGAACAGCGGGCTGCCGCTCCAGCCGTACAGCATGATGTCGTAGTCCTGGGTGCCCAGCGTGCCGCCCAGGTCATCGGTCGGCTCGATGTCGGCCTGGATCCCGATCTCAGCCAGGTAACCCTGGATCAGCTGCTGAGCAGTGACCCGCGCCGGAGCGGTCGTCGCGCGCAGCCGGAACGGACCGACCTGCTCGCCATCCATGGTCAGCGCACCCGCGCCACCATCCATCCCCTCATACCCGGCCGCCTCCAGAATCGCCCGCGCCGCCTCGACGTCGCCGCTGCCCTGACCGGTGCCGGTGATCACGTCCTGGTGAAACTCGCTGCTCGCCGCGAAGACGTGGTTGGTCCGCACCGTAACCTCCGGGAAC
>WHTQ01000177.1 GCA_009377645.1 Micromonosporaceae bacterium
CTACCGGGCTAGCGTGTCCCGGGTCGGCCCGGATCGGCTGGCGGGCACGGTCGCCGGGTTGCTCGGTGAGGCGGCCGTGGTCGTGGTGCCGGCGGACGCGCCGCCGGACTGGTTGACCGGCCACCACGGTGCGATCCGGCCGGACCCGGACCCGCCGGACCCGCCGGTGTCGCTGGCCGAGCTGGACGCACCCGGGGTGAGCGTGCTGACCGGCTGCGCGGTGGCGATCGCCGAGACCGGCACGATCGTGCTGGACGCCGGCCCGGCGCAGGGCCGGCGGGCGCTGACCCTGGTCCCGGACCACCATGTGTGCGTGGTGCGGGCCGAGCAGGTGGTGGCCACCGTTGCTGAGGCGCTTGCCCGGCTGGTGGACCCGACCCGGCCGCTGACGTTCATCTCCGGGCCGTCGGCGACCAGCGACATCGAGCTTGACCGGGTGGAGGGCGTCCACGGTCCGCGCCGGCTGGACGTGATCATCGTCGACGAGTCAGCCGGCCCGATAGATTGATCTTCGGCTGCGGAGAGTTCCTGGACACCACCGTGACGATCCTGGCCGGCGCCGGCGCCGCGGAGCTCAACCGGCGGCTGTTCACCGTGATGCAGGCCGGGATGAACCCGCCACCGGGCACCCTGTTCTGGGAGGGCCAGCCACGGACCACCGACGAGTTCCTGCAGATCATGACCGACGAGCGGCGGCTGGTCTACGAGTTCGAGGTGATCCGCGGCTACGGGATGTTCTGACCGGTCCTGGCGTCGGTCCAGTAGCGGTCCAGCCGGCTGGCGGCTGGCTGAGCGCTACCAGGTGCCCGCCGGGTAGCTCGTCGACCGGGATGCCGAGCCGTTCCCGTACCACCCGGCGCTGGAACTCGAGCGGGAGGAACCGGTCGTCCCGCCCCTGCAGGAACCTGGTCGGCACGTCCGGCCACCGGGTCAGCGGCCAGGGCGGCGGCCCGAGCGGGGTGCCGGACTGTGCCGGTTCCTCGCGCATCGCCTCGGCGGTCACCTCCGGCGGGACATCGTGGAAGAACTCGACCAGCACATCGAACTCGCCCGCCGTCCGGCCTTCCCGGGCAGCCTGCGCGGCCCGGGCCTCGGCCTGGCCGGTGTTGTCCCACCACTGGCCGGCCGACTCCCCCGGCGCCGGCACCATCGCGTTGAGCAGCACCAGCAGCTCGACCGGCAACCGACCGCAGACCAGCGGGGCGGTGAACCCGCCGAGTGACTGGGCGACCAGCACCAGCCCGGTACGCCCGGCGGCCGCGTTCACCACCGCGTCGGCGTACTCGGGGAACCCGGCCGAGTCGTCGGCGGCCGGCAGGTCCACGGCCACCACCTCGTGGCCCCGGTCCCGCAGGAGCGGGACCACCCGGTGCCAGTACCACGCGCTGCCGCCGGCACCCGGAATGAGCACGAAGGTCGCCACCGGTCACCGCCCCCGCTCGGCGAACTGGTCGGCGGTCGCACCGCCCGGGAACCGGGTGGTGAAGTCGAGCACCCCGACCCAGCTGGGCCGGACCGCGATCCGGGCCATCCGGGTGCCGGGACGGTCGACCTCGGCGATGTTGCGGGCGCCCTGCTCCGGTCCGGCGTAGCGGTAGTGCGCCAGCGCGTACTCCGGCACGATCCCGGCCACGTCGGTGACCGTGGCCCGGCCGCGCAGCAGCAGCACCTCCGGCGGCATCGCGGCGGCATCGATGGTGATCGCGACGTCCGGCCGTGCCCGCAGTGCCGGGATCTTGCCCGCCCCAGCGAACGTCCCGAACACCAGCTCCTCGCCGGTCCAGTGGAACATCACCGGGAAGATCCGCGGCGTCCCGTCCCGCGCCACGCAGGCGACCCGGGCCAGCTCGGTCGAGGCCAGCAGCCGCTGGGCGGTCTCGCTCTGGAGCAGCCGCACGTCCCCCTGCGGCAGGTCCGGCCGGCTTCCGGTGGCGGTGGTAGCGGTCATGGCACCCTCCTGACGTCGCCCCTATGGTCACCTGGGACGTCGGGACGGCCGGTCGGACCTCGACACCCGAACCGGCGAGACGAGGTGACGTGCGTCACTGACAACCGGCGGCGCACCGCCGCGAAGTGTCATCCCACCATCGGCAGGTCGGTGGCGGGAAAGTCGTCGCCCTTGCAGAGCAGCGGATCCCCAGAGACTTTGCACACGGCGTAGGTCAG
>WHTQ01000093.1 GCA_009377645.1 Micromonosporaceae bacterium
CATGTAGGCGTGGTTGTCACGGCGGCCACAGCGGCGGGGAAACGCCCGGCCACATCCCGAACCCGGAAGCTAAGCCCACCAGCGCCGATGGTACTGCACCGGCAACAGTGCGGAAGAGTAGGACGCCGCCGGACAACACACTTTGCGAGTGAAGGGACCACCATTCGGTGGTCCCTTCACTGTGCGAGAAGCTCGGTTCAGCCGCCGGATGCTGCTGGATCGCCGCGACGACATTGGGCGTGCGCGGTGAACGGGTGAGCGGCACGCCCGGCCGGGACTCGGCTGGCGCGGCTGGAAGGATGGAAACGTGAACGAACCAAGGCAGGGCCGGGACGACCGCGGACGGGAGCCGGGCCGCGGCCGTTCGCAAGGTGGACGGTCCCGGCCGCACGACCGTGCCGAGCCGGGACGCGGCAACCCTCCCAGACAGGGAAGGCCGGCGGACCGCGATGAGCGGCGGCGGGACGACCGGTCGGAGCGACCGGCCCGGCGCGACCGCGATAGTGGGTCGGCATGGGAAGGCCGGCCACGCCGGTCGGATGGGGACCGGACACCGGGTGGCGAACGCCGGTTCGATGGCCGCCCGCGTCGCGATGATGGGCCGCGCCGCGATAGCGCGTCGGGTCGCGGTGATCGCCCGCGTCAGGAGGATCGGCCACGGTACGGCGACCGGCCCACGTACGGCGACCGGCCCACGTACGGCGATCGGGGACGGAGCGGCGACCGACCGGAGCGGAAGCCACGCCGCCCGTACCAGAAGGACCAGAAGGACGTCCGGCGTCCCGGTCCGGACCGCCCCCAGCCGTCGCCGGAGCCTGCCCGCGACAACGCACCAGAACCGGTGGCGGCGCCAGCGCCCCCACCCGATATCGATCCTGGCGACCTTGATCGGGAGGTACGCGCCGAGCTGCGGTCACTGCCCCGGCCGGTCGCCGACACGGTGGCGCGCCACCTGGTGGCCGCCGGCCGGTTGGTCGACGACGCGCCCGCGGAGGCCCTGGCCCACGCCATCGCCGCCCGACGGCTCGCCTCCCGGATCAGCGCGGTGCGCGAGGCGGTCGGTCTGGCCGCCTATCGGGCCGGGGAGTGGCAGACCGCGATCGCCGAGATCCGGACGTATCACCGGATGTCAGGCCAGCAGGCGCATCTGGCCGTGCTCGCGGACAGCGAGCGGGCACTGGGGCGCCCCACGCGTGCGATCGACCTCTATCGCACGACGAAACCCGATGCGCTCACACCCGCCGAGGCGATCGAGCTCCTGATCGTCGCCGCCGGCGCCCGGAGGGACCTGGGGCAGCACGACGCGGCGGTGGCCATGCTGCAGGTGCCGGAGCTGTCGTCGGCGGACCCATCGCTATGGGTGGCACGGTTGCGGTACGCGTATGCGGACGCGCTCCTCGGCGCCGGTCGACGGGAGGAGGCTCGAGAGTGGTTCGCGCGGGCCGCCGCCGCGGACGAAGACACCGAGACCGACGCCGCCGAGCGCCTGCTCGACCTCGACGGTGTCGTGCTCGACGAGGCGGAGCCGGACCCGGAGGCGCCGGACCCGGAGGCGGAGCCAACCCCGGAGCCAGCCCCGGAACCGGAGCCGGAGTTCGGCACCAGTCTGCTGGAGCCGGCGCGCGACCCCGGGCTCCCGGCCGACCAGGCGGGCTCAACCGCGGACCTGGCGGTCGAAGCGCCGCCGGCGCCGGGAGCACCGCCGGCAGAGCGGCTGGTGGACGCGTACGACCTGGTGATTCTGGACCTGGACGGCGTCGTCTACGTCGGTGACCAGGCAGTGCCGGCCGCTGCCGAGGTCCTGGCGCAGCTGCGCCAGGCCGGCCCGCCGGTGATGCTGGCGACCAACAACGCCTCCCGAAGTGCCGAGCAGGTGGCCGCCCGCCTGACCGGGATGGGCATCCAGGCCGACGCCGCGGAGGTCGTCACCTCCGCGGCGATCGCCGCCGAGGTGCTGGCTGACCGGCTACCACCAGGCGCGGGGGTGCTGGTGGTCGGGACCGACGCGCTGGCCGAGGAGGTACGCCGGGTCGGGCTGAACCCGGTGCGCAGCGCCGACCCACACCCGGCGGCAGTCGTGCAGGGGTACGCACCGCAGGTCGGCTGGGCCGACCTCGCGGAGGCGCAGGTCGCGATCCGGGCCGGGGCGGACTGGATCGTGACCAATCCGGACTCCACCCTTCCGAGCCCGCGCGGGCAGCTGCCCGGCAACGGAGCGATGGTCGCCGCGCTGCGGACCGCCCTGGAGCGGGAGCCTGACCTGGTGGTCGGCAAGCCGGAGCCGACCCTGTTCGCGGCCGCCGCCCGGCAGGCCGGCGCCCGGGCCGCACTGGTGGTCGGCGACCGCCTGGACACCGACATCGAGGGAGCACACCGGGCCGGCATGGACAGCCTGCTGGTACTGACCGGAATCCACGGCGCGGCGCAGGCGCGCACCGCGCCGCCGGAACAACGCCCCACCTATCTCGGGGCGGACCTCACGGCGCTGCTCGTACCGGCCGTGCGGTTGGATGGTGCCGGTGCGGCCGGTCCACCGTCCAGCTAGCTAGCCACAGTTAGCCGACCGGGACGCCCGCCCGGGCCGCCGCCGGCCCGACGATCTCGTCAGCGACCCATCGCGCCACGCCGTCCGGGAACGGCATGTACAGGTTCAGAACGATGTGGGTCATGCCGATCTCGATGATCTCCTGAACCGTCGGCTGCCGGGGATCCTCCGGACCCTCATCTCCGAGCCGGCCGACCGGCCGTGACACCCGGGCCGGCCCGGGGCGGGCGGCCTCCTGCTGCTAGAGCAGGCTGCGCAGCTTCAGGAGGTCGAAGGGGTTGGCGCTGACCGAAACCCGGCGACTCGCGAGCGCCCTGACGAAGTCCAGCTCGCCGTCGACCATCGCGATCAGGTCGTCGCTCGCGGCGGACAACGTGATCTTCGCGTCCGGGTCGTCGCCCTCGGCGACGTCGACCAGCTCGCCGCGCACCAGCCGGCCGCGGAACGCGATCCCGAGGTCGGTGATCCGGCAGGCCATGCTCCGGTTCAGCTGGACCTTCTCCCGCACTTCGTCGGTGTTCGCGGCCAGGTTGGCCGCCAGCCGGGCCAGCGCGGCGCGGCACTCCTCCACGGTCGCCACGCCCTAGACCGTACCGCACCAGCACCGGCACCCCGACCGGGTAACTTGGACCGGGAGGCCGCCGGCCTCGGCCAGAGGGGGTAAGGAATGCAGGATGCGTGGCGGGCGTACCTGGAGCTGGCGCTCGGGCTAACCGAGGCCTCCAGGAAGAAGGCGCGCGAGGTCGCCAGGGAGCTGGTGGGCAGAGGCGAGGCCACGGCCGCACAAGCACAGTCGCTGGTCGATGACCTGATCTCGGCCAGCCGCACCAACCGGGAGGGGTTGGTCAGGCTGGTTCGGTACGAGGTGGACCGGGCGCTCGGGGCGGTCGGGCTGGCCACCGTCGACGAAGTGGCCGACCTCACCGCCCGGCTGCGGGAGGTGGAGCGCCGGCTGAACGAGTCCGGCACCGGCACCGGCGCCGCAGAGTCCGCGCTGGCTGGAACGGCTGCGGCTCCGAAGCGGGCGGCTGCTAAGAAGGCGGTCGTGAAGAAGGCGGTCGTGAAGAAGGCGGCTGCCAACAAGGCCGTCGCGAAGAAGACCGTCAACAAGAAGGCCGTCGCGAAGAAGACGGTTGCTAAGAAGACGGTCGCGAAGAAGGCAACGGCCAAGCCGGCCGGCGGTACGGCGGCCCCAGCCGGCCGCGGCCGCACCCGGAAGACCACCGGATGAACGAGCTGCCCGCCGCCCCGGGGTCCGCGCCACCGGACCCGATCCCGGACCCGATCCCGGACCCGGGTTCGCGCTCGCCTCAGCCGGAAGCCGCCGGGCCGGAGCAGACCGGGCACCCCGCGGTCGATTCCGCCCTGCGGGCGGTGGCGGAGGTCGCTGGCGCGGCTCCGGCCGACCAGCTGCCCGCGTACCAGGCCGCCCACCGGACGCTGCGCGAAACCCTCGCCAGCATCGACGAGGGCTAGCGGCCCCCGCAGACGCCGATGGCCCGCCGGAACCGCCTCGACGCCGAGCTGGTGCGCCGCGGCCTCGCCCGCTCCCGGTCCCAGGCGGCGGAGCTGGTGGCGGCGGGCCAGGTGCGGGTGCGAGGGGTCCCGGCCGGCAAGCCGGCCACGCTGGTCGACCCGGCCGACCCGGTGCTGGTCGACGCGGGCACCGCGGAGCCCGGCTACGTGTCCCGCGGCGGGCATAAGCTCGCCGGTGCCCTGGCCGCTCTCGACGGGCCGCCGGTGGCGGGCCGGCGGTGCCTGGACGCGGGTGCCGCCGCCGGCGGGTTCACCGACGTGCTGCTGCGCGCGGGCGCCGCCGAGGTGGTCGCGGTGGACGTCGGGTACGGGCAGCTGGCGTGGTCGGTGCGCACCGATCCGCGGGTCCGGGTGCACGAGCGCACCAACGTGCGTACTATCACCGCGGCGAGCATCGGCGGGCCGGTGGCTATCACCGTGGCCGACCTGTCCTTCATTTCGCTGCGACTGGTGCTGCCGGCGCTGGCCGGCTGCACCGCCCCGGATGGTGACCTGCTGCTGATGGTGAAACCCCAGTTCGAGGTCGGACGCGGGCTGGTCGGCGCCGGTGGAGTGGTACGGGAGCCGGCGCTGCGGGCCGACGCGGTGCGGGCGGTGGCGGCGGCCGGGGCCGAGCAGGGGCTGGGGGTGGCCGGGCTGGCGGCCAGCCAGCTACCGGGGCCGGCCGGCAACCTGGAGATCTTCCTGTGGCTGCGGCGGGACGCCCCACCGCTCGATCCGGAGCGGCTGGCGGCCGAGGTCGCCGGCCCGGCGCCGGGGCCGGCCCGGTGAGCCGGACCGCGCTGCTGGTCACCCACACCGGCCGGCAGCGAAGCACCGAGCACGCCCGCGCCGTCGCCCGGGACCTGATCAAGGCTGGTTTCGAGGTCCGGGTGGTGGCCGAGGAGGCCGACGAGCTGGACCTGCCCGGGGTGCGCCCGGTCCGCGGGCCGCAGGCGGCCGGCGGCACCGAGATCGTGTTCGCGCTCGGCGGGGACGGCACGCTGCTGCGCGCGGCCGAGCTGGCCCGCCCGGCCGGCGTACCGCTGCTGGGCATCAACCTGGGCAAGGTCGGCTTCCTGGCCGAGGCCGAGATCGGGGACCTCGACCAGGTGGTGGCGGTGGTGCTCGAGCGCGGGTACGAGGTCGACGAGCGGCTCACCCTGGAGGTCACCGCGGAGCTGGGCGGGCAGCGGCTGGCCAGCTCGTGGGCGCTCAACGAGGTGAGCGTGGAGAAGACCGACCACCAGATGCTGGAGCTGCTGGTGGACGTGGACGGCCGGCCGCTGTCCCGGTACGGCTGCGACGGGGTGGTGTGCGCCACCCCGACCGGCTCCACCGCGTACGCGTTCTCGGCCGGCGGCCCGGTGGTCTGGCCGGAGGTGGAGGCGTTGCTGCTGGTGCCGGTCAGCGCCCACGCGCTGTTCAGCCGCCCGCTGGTCGCGGCACCCACCTCCACCATCGTGATCACAGTGGACCCGTACGCGGCCGGGGCGGTGCTGTGCTGCGACGGTCGCCGGATCTTCCAGCTGCCGGCCGGCGCCCGGGTGACGGTGCGGCGCGGCTCGCCGGCGGTGCGCGTCGTGCGGCTGCGCCCGGAGCGCCCGTTCACCGACCGGCTGGTGGCCAAGTTCGGGCTGCCGGTCGACGGTTGGCGCCACACCAGCTAGCCGCCAGCGGGTGTAGCGAGCGCAGCCCGCGGTCT
This sequence comes from Micromonosporaceae bacterium, assembly GCA_009377645.1. GTDB lineage: Bacteria > Actinomycetota > Actinomycetes > Mycobacteriales > Micromonosporaceae > Natronosporangium. The sequence continues at coordinate 5,766 of WHTQ01000093.1, forward strand.
GGCGGCTAAACCGACAACCAACTAGTGTTCGTTGCTGTGCTGGAGGAGCTGCGCATCACCGGGCTGGGCGTGATCGAGGACTCGACACTGTCCCTGGCCAGCGGCATGAACGTGCTCACCGGCGAGACCGGCGCCGGCAAGACGATGGTGGTCACCGGCCTCGGCCTGCTGTTCGGCGGGCGGGCCGACGCGGCCCGGGTGCGGGCCGAGCCGGGGCGCGCGTTGGTGGAGGGGCGGCTGCGGCTGGCCGGGCCGGTCGCCGAGACGGTGCACCAGCGGGTAGCCGACGCCGGGGCCGAGCCGGACGCCGACGGGAGCCTGCTGCTCAGCCGTACCGTCACCGCCGAGGGCCGGTCCCGGGGACACGTCGGCGGCCGGGCCGCCCCGGTGTCGGTGCTGGCCGAGGTGGGCGGCGAGGTGGTGGCGGTGCACGGGCAGTCGGACCAGCTGCGGCTGCTGCGCCCGGCCGAGCAGCGGGCCGCCCTGGACCGGTTCGCGGGACCGGCGCACGAGAAGCTGCTGGCCGGCTACCGGGAGGCGTACACCGGCTGGCGGCGGGTCTGCGACGACCTGGCCGACCGGCGCCGGAACGCCCGGGAGCGGCACCAGGAGGCCGACCTGCTGCGGCTGGGGCTGGAGGAGATCAGCCGGGTGGACCCGCAGCCGGGCGAGGACGAGGCGATGCGCGCCGAGGCCCAGCGGCTGGAGCACGCCGAGGGGCTGCGGGCCGCCGCCCAGTCCGCGTACCAGGCGGTGGCCGGCGGCAATGAAGGCGCTGCTGGCGCCGACGCCACCGGCGCCGCCGGGCTGCTCGGTGGCGCCGGCCGGACCCTGCAGGGCCAGGCCGCGGTCGACGCGCAGCTGGGCGAGCTGGCCGGCCGGCTGACCGAGGCCGCCACCCAGGTCGGTGATGTGGCCGCCGAGCTGTCCGCCTACCTGGACGGGCTGGACGCCGACCCGGAGCGGCTGACCGGCATCTACGAGCGGCGGGCGGCGCTGCGCGCACTGACCCGGAAGTACGCCGAGGACATCGACGCGGTGATCGGCTGGGCGGAGCAGTCGCGGGCCCGGCTGGCCGAGCTGGACACCACCGACGACCGGCTGGCCGAGCTGGACGCCGAGGCGGCCCGGCTGGCAGGCGAGGCGGCCGGGCTGGCGGCCCGGCTCACCGCCTCCCGGCGGGAGGCGGCGACCCGGTTCGCCTCCGCGGTCAGCGAGGAGCTGACCGGGCTGGCGATGCCGCACGCCCGGATCGACGTGGCGGTGCACGCCCGCCCGGCCGGCGCGACCGGCACCGCGCCGCTGACCGTGGCCGGGGTGGAGCTGGCCGCCGGGCCGGACGGCACCGACGAGGTCGAGCTGCGGCTGGTGGCACATCCCGGCGCGCCGCCGCTGCCGCTGCAGAAGGGTGCCTCCGGGGGCGAGCTGTCCCGGGTGATGCTCGCGATCGAGGTGGTCTTCGCCGGCGCCGGCGGACCGGCCACGCTGGTCTTCGACGAGATCGACGCCGGGGTGGGGGGCCGGGCCGCGGTCGAGATCGGGCGCCGGCTGGCCCGGCTGGCGCGCAGCCACCAGGTGCTGGTGGTCACCCATCTGCCACAGGTGGCGGCGTTCGCCGACCACCACCTGGTGGTCGCCAAGGACTCGCAGGGGGCGGTCACCACCAGCGGGGTACGGGTGGTGGAGCACACCGACCGGACCCGGGAGCTGGCCCGGATGCTCGCCGGGCTGCCCGACTCGGACCTCGGGATCGCCCACGCCGAGGAGCTGCTCGCGGTGGCCGACCGCGCCAAGCGCGGCTGAAGCCGCAGGTCCAGGACGGTCGGGAGGTCGGGCGGGCGGTGTGGAGTGCCGTCGGGACTTTCGTCCGCGCGCATGCCAGGATGGTGATGATGCGTCTACCCACGTTGCGCCGAGTGCGGATCGCCGAACCGGGCATGGTTGCCGGCACGGTTCGGTTGGATCGACGGACCAAACGGCTGGTCGGCCGGCTGCGTCCGGGTGATGTCGCCGTGATCGACCACGTCGACCTGGACCGGGTGGCGGCCGACTCGCTGGTCGCCGCCGGAGTCGGGGCGGTGCTCAACGCCAAGCCGTCGATCTCCGGGCGCTACCCGAACCTGGGTCCGGAGGTGCTGGTGCGGGCCGGGGTTCCGCTGCTGGACGACCTCGGGGAGGGCCTGTTCCAGCTGCTGCGCGAGGGCGACCAGGTGCGGGTCGAGGCCGAGACCGTCTACCTGGACGAGGAGCCGATCGCACAGGGGGTCCGGCAGGAGGTCGCCTCGGTGGCCTCCGCCATGGCGGAGGCCCGGGAGGGCCTGTCGGTGCAGCTGGAGGCGTTCGCCGCCAACACCATGGAGTACCTGCGCCAGGAGCGGGACCTGCTGCTGGACGGGGTCGGGGTGCCGGAGATCGACACCCCGATCACCGGCCGGCACTGCCTGATCGTGGTGCGAGGGTACGACTACCAGGCCGACCTGGACGTGCTGCGGCCCTACATCCGTGAGTTCAAGCCGGTGCTGATCGGGGTGGACGGGGGCGCGGACGCGCTGGTCGAGGCGGGCTACCCGCCGGACCTGATCGTCGGGGACATGGACTCGGTAACCGACGAGGTGCTGCGGTGCGGTGCCGAGCTGGTGGTGCACGCGTACCCGGACGGCCGGGCGCCCGGGCTGACCCGGGTGAACAAGCTGGGCCTGGCCGCGCACGTGTTCCCGGCCGCCGCCACCAGCGAGGACATCGCGATGCTGCTGGCCGACGAGAAGGGGGCCACTCTGCTGGTGGCGGTGGGCACCCACGTCACGCTGGTCGAGTTTCTGGACAAGGGGCGGGGCGGGATGGCCTCCACCTTCCTGACCCGGTTGAAGATCGGGGGCAAGCTGGTCGACGCCAAGGGCGTCAGCCGGCTCTACCGGCAGGGCATCCCCGGGTCGTCGCTGCTGCTGCTGGTGCTGGCCGCGCTGGCCGCACTGACCGCCGCTGTGGCGGTTTCCACCGCCGGCCGGGCGTTCCTGGGGGTGCTGGCGGAATGGTGGGACAATCTCATGTTCCAGCTGCAGCAGCTGTTCTAGCCCAGCGCCGGCCGGGGACGTGACGACAAAGGGGCGATCGCAGTGATCAACTTTAGGTACCACGTGGTGTCGCTGACCGCGGTCTTCCTGGCACTGGCGGTCGGCCTGGTGCTGGGCAGCACGGTGCTCAACGGCCCCACATTGGACGCGCTGGAGAGCCGCGTGAACACGCTCGGCCGGGACAACAGCCAGCTGCGCGAGCAGTACAGCCTGCTGGAGGAGGAGGTGGAGCGGGAGCAGGACTTCGCCTCCGAGGCGGCGCCGCTGTTGCTGGACGGGCAGCTGACCGGTCGCCGGATCGACCTGCTGGTGCTGCCGGGCGGGGAGGAGTACGCCGACGGGGTGGCCGAGACGCTCACGCTGGCCGGCGCCCAGGTCGGCGGCCAGGTCCGGCTGACCGAGAAGTTCACGCACCCGCAGCACCGGCTCACCGAGCTGCTGGACCTGGCGCACCGGGCGCTGCCGGCCAGTGTGGACGCCGACGAGCTGCCCGCCAACAGCGACGGGGTGGAGAGCTCGGCCGCGCTGCTGGCGGCGGTGCTCTACGACCGGGACGACCCGGACGCCGAGCCGGCCGGGGCAGAGGAACCGCCGGCCGACGGCGCGCCGGTCGGCGGAACGGTGCCGGTCGAGGACCGGCGCACGGTGCTGTCGGCGTACGCGGCCGCGGAGTACCTGGAGCACGACGAGGAGCTCACCGCACCGGCCGAGCTGGTGGTCGTGGTAGCCGGGGCGGCGGCGGCCGAGAGCGACGCGGACGCCCGCAACCAGGCGATGCTGATCACGGTCGAGCAGTTCGCCCAGTTCGGGCCGGTGGTGGTCGCGGCCAGCCGGGCGGCCGGCGAGGACAACGTGGTGGTAGAGATCCGCAGCCACCCGGAGCTGGCCGAGACGGTGTCCACGGTCGACAACGCCTCCACCCCGCAGGGCCACATCGCCGCCGGCCTGACCGTGGCCGGGCAGCTGGACGGCACGGTCGGGCACTTCGGGATCGGGGACGGGGCCGAGCACCTGCTGCCCGAGGCGCCACCCCAGTGACCGCCGGAGCGGCCCGCCGCTGGCGGGACCGGGTCCTGCTGGTGGCCGCCGGGGCGGTCGCCGCCCGGGTCGCGCTGTCCGCCGCCCGCGCGGCGGCGCCGACCGGGGCTCGCGGAGGCGGGTCGGGCCCGGGTCCGGACCCGGGAAGCGGCTGGGACCGGACCAACTACCGAGGCCGGACGGTGAGCCTGGCCGGAGGGCCGGCCCTGGCCGCCGCCGCCGCGGTCAGCGCCGCCGCCGGGGCTCCCGGGCCGCGGGCCGCCGCCGCCGGGCTGGTCGCCGGCCTCGGGTCCGGGGCGGTCGGGCTCTACGACGACCTGGTCGGCGGTCGACCGGAGCATCGGGCCAAGGGCTTCCACGGCCACCTCGCGGCGCTGCGCAGCGGGCGGGTCACCAGCGGCGTCGTGAAGATCGCGGGGGTGGGCGCCGCGGCGCTGGCCGCCGCCGTCCTGCTGCCCCGCCGGGGGACACGCCGACCGAAGTCCATGATCAACGCAGGGGTGGATGTGGCGTTGGGGGCGGGGGTGATCGCCGGAGCGGCGAACCTGCTGAACCTGCTGGACCTGCGGCCGGGGCGGGCGCTCAAGGTGGGGGTACTGGTGGGGGTGCCGCTGGCGGGCGGGACGGCAGGGGCCGGAGCCGGAGCGGCGGGGATGGCCGCCGGGGTGGTAGGGGCGGCGGGGGCGCTGCTGCCGGAGGACCTGGCGGAGGAGACGATGCTGGGGGACTGTGGCGCGAACGCGTTGGGGGCGGTGCTGGGCGCGGCGCTGGTGGCGCGGACCGGTCGGGTGGGGCGGACGGTGGCGTTGGGTGTGATAGCTGCGCTGACGGCGGTGAGCGAGCGGGTCAGCTTCACGGCGGTGATCGGCCGGACACCGGGGCTGCGGGAGCTGGACGGGTGGGGGCGGCGGCGGGATGATCCGGCCCCGGCCGGGGGCGGCTCCGAGCCGTTGCGGTGACTGTGGAGGGTCAGGGCGGCCGGGGAGTACGGACTGCCCGGATCGCCGGGGCGGCGGCTCTGATCGCGGGGCTGACGGTGGTGGCCCGGGTGGCCGGGTTCGGCCGTACGGTGGTGTTCGCGTGGGCGGTCGGGGACAACGACCTCGGTGACATCTACCTAGCCGCGAACCTGATCCCGAACATCGTCTTCGAGATCGTGGCCGGCGGGGCGCTGGCCAGCCTGGTGGTGCCGCTGCTGGCCGGCGCGGTGGCGGCCGGTGACCGGGCGGCGGTGGTCCGGACCACCTCGGCGCTGCTGACCTGGGCGGTCGTGCTGCTGGTGCCGCTGGCGGGCGGGCTGGCGCTGGCCGCCGGTCCGGTCATCGAGGCGCTGGCCCGGGACGCCGAGCCGGCCCAGGTCACCGCCGGGGCGCGGATGTTGCGGGTGTTCGCGCCGCAGCTGCCGCTGTACGGGATCGGGATCGTGCTGGCCGGGGTGCTGCAGGCGCACCGGCGGTTCGCCTGGCCGGTGCTGGCGCCGTTGCTGTCCAGTGTGACCGTCGCGATCGCGTACCTGACCTTCGTCGCGGTGGACGGGCGGGGGACGGACGTGGCGGGGCTGAGCCCGCCGGGGCTGCTGGTGCTGGCGGTCGGGACCACGCTGGGGGTGGTAGTGCTGGCGGGTTGCCTGGTGCCGCCGGTGCTCCGGCTGGGGGTGCGGGTCCGTCCGCTGTGGCGGTTCGCGGCCGACGCCCGGGCCCGGTTGGGGGGGCTGGCCGCGGCTGGCGCGGTCACTGTGGCCGTGCAGCATCTGGCGCTGCTGGTGGTGATGTGGCGCGGGCTGGCCGGGCCGGAGGGGACCTGGGTGCTGTTCACCCTCGCCCAGACGGTCTTCCTGGTGCCGTGGGCGGTGCTGGCGGTGCCGGTGGCCACCGCGGCCTACCCGGGGCTGGCCGAGGCCGCCGCCACCGGTCGGGCCGAGCGCTACCGGGCCACCCTGGCCAGCACCACCCGGGCGGCGCTGCTGCTCTCGGCGTTGGGAGCGGCGGGGCTGGTGGCGCTCGCCGTGCCGATCGCCACGCTGGTCGGGCTGGTCATGCCCGGCGCCGGGCTGGACTCGGTGGACCGGCTGGCCGCCGGCATCGCCGGCTTCGCACCCGGGCTGGTCGGGTACGGCCTGTTCGCGGTGCTGTCCCGGGCGCTCTACGCCCGGGGCGACACCACCGCGGCGGCGCTGGCGGCGGCCGCCGGCTGGGCGGCGGTGGCCGGTTCGGCGGTGGGGCTGGCCGCCGTGCTGCCGGACGGGCAGCGGGTGCCGGCGCTCGCCGTAGCCAACGCGGTCGGGATGACCGTGCTCGGCGCCGGGCTGCTGGCCGGGGTGCTCCGGGGGGCTGGGCGGGCGGCGCTGGCCGGGCTGCCGCGCACGGCGCTGGTGGTGGTGCCGGCGGGCGGCGCCGCGGCGGTGGCCGGCTGGGCAGTGGCGGGCTGGCTGGCGCCGGCCGCCCACCCCCCGGCCGCCGGGCCGGTGGTCGGCTCCGGCATGCTGGCCGGTGTCGTGGTCGCCGGGGTGTTCGGCACGGTGGCCTGGGTGCTGGACCGGCGAGACGTGCGGCCGATGGTGGCGGCGGCCGCCCGCCGGTGGCGCCGCGGTGGCCGGCCGGGGACCACCACGACCACCACCACCGGGGACGAGGACAGGGTGACGTGAGCGCAGCGGGGCCGGACCGCGGGGCGGCGGTGGGCTGGGCGGGCCGGGTGGTCCAGGTTCTGGCGACCAGTACGGGCGGGGTCGGGTCGCACGTCGTCGACCTCACCCGGGGCCTGGTCACGGCCGGCGCCGAGGTGACCGTGTGCGGGCCGGCCGCTACCGAGGCGCGGTTCGACTTCACCGGTGCGGGTGCCCGGTTCGTTCCGGTGGAGATCTCGACCGGCACCCAACCGTCGGACGCGCGGGCGGTAGGCGCGCTGCGCCGGGCGATCACCGCCGCCGGGGCGGACGTGGTGCACGCGCACGGGCTGCGGGCCGGCCTGGTCGCCAGCTTCGTACGCGGCGGTGGCCGGCTCCGCCCGGCCCGGCCGCCGCTGGTGGTGACCCTGCATAACGCGGTGCTGGGCCGCGGGATGCGAGGGGGCGCCTCCCGGGTGGTGGAGCGGATCGTGGCGCGGACCGCCGACGTACTGCTCGGCGCCTCCTCCGACCTGGTCGCCCGGGCGGTCGCGGTGGGGGCGGCCGATGCCCGGCTGGCGCCGGTGGCCGCGCCGCAGCTCGCCCCGCCCGCCCGCACCAGCGCCGCGGTCCGGGCCGAGCTGCGGGTCCCGGCGGGTGCCCCGCTGGTGCTGTCGGTGGGCCGGCTGCATCCGCAGAAGGGGTACGACGTGCTGGTGGCCGCCGCCGCCCGGTGGCGGGACCGGGTGCCGGTGCCGCGGGTGGTGATCGCCGGCAACGGGCCCAGCTACCTCGACCTGACCGCCCGGATCTCGGCCACCCGGGCGCCGGTGACGCTGCTCGGGCACCGCAGCGACGTGGCCGACCTGCTGCTGGCGGCCGACCTGGCGGTGGTCAGCAGCGTCTGGGAGGCCCGGCAGCTGTTCGCCCAGGAGGCGCTCCGGGCCGGGGTGCCACTGGTCGCCTCGGCGGTGGGCGGGATCCCGGAGCTGGTCGGCGACGCCGCCGTGCTGGTCCCACCCGGTGACGTGGACGCGCTCGACCAGGCGGTGCGGGGGCTGCTGGACGACCCGGCGCGGCTGGCCCGGTACGGACGGCGGGGGCGCGCCGAGGCGGCCGGCTGGCCCACCTCGGCTCAGACCCTGGCGCAGGTCCAGCAGGTGTACGCGGAGCTGGGCCGGCTTGCCGCCGGGGGCGGCCCGGCCCGCACCTCGGCAGCGGACCCGTGATCTTCGCCCCGGTCCGACCCGGCGCCGATCCGCGCTGGTGGCTGGTCCGGCGGGCCAGCGCCGTGGCCCCCTACCTGGTGCTCGCGGCGGTGACCGCGGTCACCGTGGCCGGGCTGGTGGCCCGCCCCGACACCACCGGCACCGCACCCGTGGCCGAGCAGGTGATCCTGGCCGGCGCGGTAGGGCTGCGCTGGGACGACCTGGACCCGCAGCGGACCCCGCAGCTGTGGCGGCTGGCCGGCTCCGGAGCGATCGGGTCGCTGTCGGCGCGCTCGGCGCACCAGCCCACCTGCCCGCTGGACGGATGGCTCACGCTGGGAGCGGGGAACTGGGCGGCGGCCCCCCGGGACGAGCCGGAGTCCGGGTCCGGTGGCGACGATCCGCGATCGGGCCAGTGTCCGCCGATGGACGTGACCATCGGGCAGACGGAAGGCACCGGGGCGCGGTTGCCGGACCACGATGACGTGGTCGATCACAACCAGGACCAGCTGCCGTGGGGAGCTGTCCCGGGCGCGCTGGCCGGCTCGGTGGACTGCACGGTCGCGGTCGGGGTCGGCGGGGTGGTGGCCGCTGCCCGCTCGTCTGGCCGGGTCGACCGGTACCGGGCGGCGCTGCCGAACCGGGTCGAGGATGCCGCCCGGTTGCTGGACGGCCGGTGCGAGCTGGCGGTCGTGGACCTCGGCACGATCGCCGGAGAGGGTGCCGAGCGGGCCGCCGGGGTGCGGCGGGTGGATGCCGCCCTCGGCCGGGTGCTGGCCGCCCGCCCTCCGGACTCGCTGGTGCTGGCCTTCGGGGTCGCCGACGCGGATGCGGAGACGCATCTGCAGGTCGCGGTCGCAGACGCAGCTGGTCTCCCGTCCGGCTGGCTGACCTCGCCCACCACCGGCCGCACCGGTTACCTGCAGCTGGTCGACCTGGCTCCGACCGCGCTGGCTGCGATCGACCGGCCGGCTCCGCAGGTGGAGCTGGCCGGGCAGCCCGCGTACAGTCTGCCCCGCCGGTCGGCCGCCCTGGCCGACGCGGTGGCCGAGCTGGCGGCGTCCGACCACGAGGCGGTCCTGGCCCGGCCGGTCGCCGGGTGGTTCCTGGCCGGGCTGACCGTGGCCCAGCTGGTGCTGTTCGCGGCGGTGGTGCCGCTGTTGCGGCGACCCGGCCCGCTGGCTGCCGGCCCCTCGGGGCGGGCCACCCGCCGGTGGCGCAGCGCCGGGCAGATGCTGCTGGTGGTGGTCGCGTTGGCGATCCCGGCGGCGCTGGTCGCCGACGGCGTCCCGTGGTGGCGCTCGGAGGCGGCCGGTGGCGTGTTCGCGGTCACCAGCCTGGCGGTGCTGGCGGCCGCGAGCGTGCTGGTGGCGCGTACCCCGATCTTCCGGCGCACGCTCGCGCTGGTCGGCGCCGGGGCCGGGGTGGCCGCCGCGGCCGTGGCGGTCGACCTGCTCACCGGCTCGTGGCTGCAGCTCAACGGGGTGGTCGGCTACTCGGCGCACGACGGCGGCCGGTACGCCGGGCTGAGCGAGATCGGGCTGGGGGTGCTGATCGCCGGCACCCTGCTGGTGGCGGGGTGCCTGGCCGACCCGCTCCCGCGCCGGCAGCGCCCGCTGGTGGTGGCCGCGGTCGGGGCGCTCGGGGTGGTGCTGGCCGGCAGCCCGTACCTGGGGGCGGACATCGGCGGGGCGGTGGCGCTGCTTGCCGGCGTCTGCGTGGCGGCCGCGCTGTCCAGTGGCGGCTGGCTCACCTATCCCCGGGTGGGTCTGGCGGTGCTGGCCGGGGTGGTGGCGGTCGGTACGGCGGCCGCCTTCGACCTGCGGCGGCCGGTCGAGCAGCGGACCGGCCTCGGCACGCTGCTGACCCAGCTGTCCGACGGGACCGCCGGGTCCGGGCTGGAGCAGGTCTCGATTGCCAACGCCGACGCGTTCACCGCCAACCCGCTGACCGTGCTGGCGATCGGCGCCGGGGTGTTCATCTGGTTCGCGCTGCTGCGGCCGTGGGGCGGGCTGCGGCGGCTGTTCGCGATCCACCCGGCGCTGCGGGGCGGGATGGTGGGCGGGGTGGTCGCCGCGCTGCTGGGTGGGGTGCTGGTGGGCACCGCGCTGGTGCCGGCCGGGGCGGCCGCCGCGGTGGGAGTGCCGCTGCTGACCCTGGCGGCGCTGCGGCTGCGCCGCGGGTCGGCGCTGCGGGTGGACCGGCAGCAGATGCCGGGACGGGTACCGGCCGACCGCACCCAGTAACGCCGGTTGCCCGGTTGCCGGTTGCCCGGGGTGTCCGGCGCGGTGCGGCCCCCGGACCGGCCCGGGGGTGTTAGGGTGGAGTTCCGTGGATCGAGGGCCAGGACCGACGCGGCAGAGCAGCACCCGGCACATCTTCGTCACCGGAGGTGTGGCTTCCTCCCTCGGCAAGGGTCTCACCGCCTCCAGCCTGGGCAACCTGCTGTCCGCCCGCGGCCTGCGGGTGGTGATGCAGAAGCTCGACCCCTACCTGAACGTCGACCCCGGCACCATGAACCCGTTCCAGCACGGTGAGGTGTTCGTCACCGAGGACGGGGCCGAGACCGACCTGGACATCGGGCACTACGAGCGGTTCCTGGACCGGGACCTGTCGGCGGCCGCCAACGTCACCACCGGCCAGATCTACGCCGAGGTGATCGCCAAGGAGCGGCGGGGGGAGTACCTCGGCGACACGGTCCAGGTGATCCCGCACATCACCAACGAGATCAAGGCCCGGATCCGGGCGATGGCCGAGCCGGACGAGACCGGATCGCGCGCCGGGCTGCCGCCGGACGTGGTGATCACCGAGGTGGGCGGCACGGTCGGGGACATCGAGTCGCTGCCGTTCCTGGAGGCGATCCGGCAGATCCGGCACGACATCGGCCGGGATCACTGCTTCTACCTGCACGTGTCGCTGGTGCCCTACCTGGCGCCGTCCGGGGAGCTGAAGACCAAGCCGACCCAGCACTCGGTGGCCGCGCTGCGCAACATCGGCATCCAGCCGGACGCGATCGTCTGCCGGTCGGACCGGGAGATCCCGGACAAGCTGCTGCACAAGCTCTCGCTGTACTGCGACGTGGACCGGGAGGGCGTGGTGGCGGCGCCGGACGCCCCGAGCATCTACGACATCCCGAAGGTGCTGCACACCGCCGGCCTGGACGCGTACGTGGTGCGGCGGCTCGGGCTGTCGTTCCGGGACGTCGACTGGACCCGGTGGGACGACCTGCTGGAGCGGGTCCACCATCCGCGGCACCGGGTCACGGTCGCGCTGGTCGGCAAGTACGTCGACCTGCCGGACGCCTACCTGTCGGTCAGCGAGGCGGTGCAGGCCGGCGGGTTCGCGCACCGGGCCCGGGTGGAGCTGCGGTGGGTGCCCAGCGACGAGTGCGTCACGCCGGCCGGGGCGGCGGCGGCGCTGGCCGGGGTGGACGGGGTGGTGATCCCGGGCGGGTTCGGGGTGCGCGGGATCGAGGGGAAGGTGGGGGCGGCCCGGCACGCCCGGGAGCACCGGATCCCGACGCTGGGTCTGTGCCTGGGCCTGCAGTGCATGACGATCGAGGCGGCCCGGCACCCGGCCGGCCTGGACCAGGCGAACTCGACCGAGTTCGACGACGCCGCCCCGCACCCGGTGATCGCCACCATGGCCGACCAGGAGGAGATCGTGGCCGGCCACGGGGACCTGGGTGGCACGATGCGGCTGGGTGCCTACCCAGCGCTGCTCACCCCCGGCTCGATCGTGGCGCAGGCGTACGCGAGCACCGAGGTCAGCGAACGGCACCGGCACCGGTACGAGGTGAACAACGCCTACCGGGAGCAGCTGGCGAAGGTCGGGCTGCAGGTCAGCGGGGTGTCGCCGGATGGGCGGCTGGTCGAGTTCGTGGAGCTGGACGGGGACCTGCACCCGTTCTACGTGGCCACCCAGGCGCACCCGGAGCTGAAGAGCCGGCCGACCCGCCCACACCCGCTGTTCGCGGCGTTCGTACGGGCGGTGGTGGACTACGCCGAGTCCGACCGGCTCCCAGTCGAGCTCCGGTAGGTGCTCAGCGGGGGTGGTACGCGTCGCGTCGGTGCACGATCCGGTCCACAACCACGGTGGCGGTCTTCTCGTCGATCGTGTACAGGGATGCGCCAGTCGGCCCGGCGGGCGGACCACTCACCCGCAAGATCGCCGATGAGCTGCTTGCCAACCCGGTACGGATTGTCGGCGAGCGGCCCGGCGAGCAGCTCAGCGATCGCGACCGCTACCTTGGACGGAACTTTGCGGAGGTCACGCCGAGCCGGTCCAGTGAGCTGGACCCGGTAGCTCACTCGTCGGCGACCCGAGCGCGCATTTCGGCGAGAACGTCTTCCGCGGCGTGCAGGTCGCCGGCGGCTGCGGCCGCCTTAGCCTCCGCGAGCCCGGCCATGGCTACCGGGTCGGAGAGCACGTTGAGTGTCTCCATCAGCGATTCGAACTCGTCCTCGGATAGCAGCACCCCGGCCGGCAGCCCGTTGCGGGTGATGTGCACCCGGTCGCGCGTGGTCTGGACCTCGGCCAGCAGCTCGGTCAGCCTGGCCTTGGCGTCGGTTACGGTAACCGTGGTCATGGTCCGTATTCTAGTCGGAAGTTACAGATGGAAGACAGTGGGTATCGGGTGGTGCGCCGGTCCGAGCCGTTCGCGGGACGGGTGTTCCGGGTGCGCTCGGACGAGATCGAGACGCCGGCCGGGGAGCGGACCCGGCGGGACTACCTGGTCCATGTGGGCGCGGTCGGGGTGGTGGCGCTGGACGAGCGGGAGCAGGTGGTGCTGGTGCGGCAGTACCGGCACGCGCTCGGCGGCGAGCTGTGGGAGCTGCCGGCCGGCCTGGTGGACGTACCCGGCGAGACGCTGCCCGAGGTAGCCGCCCGGGAGCTGGCCGAGGAGACCGACCTGACCGCCTGCCGGCTCGATCTGCTGATCGACCTGCACCCGTCGCCGGGCGTGTCGGACGAACGGATCCGGATCTTCCTGGCCCGGGAGCTGGCGCCGGCGCCGCAGCCGCACCAGCGGGTCCACGAGGAGGCGACGATGACGGTGTCCCGGTTCCCGCTCGACCAGGCGGTCGGCATGATCTTCGATGGCCGGATCACCAACGGCGCCGCGGTGGCCGGCCTGCTCGCCGCCGCCCGCGCCCGGGACCTGGCCTGGGCTCCGTTGCGCCCAGCGGACTCTGCGCCCTGAGGGTAAGCCGAGCCGTCAGGCAGCGTGCGGCAGCGACCGGAGTGCCCGGATCACGTCATCAACGTTGACCAGGTTGGTCCGGTCCCGGCCGGCCAGCACCTTCTCCAAGGCGTGTCGCATGAAGGTCGAGGTCGACATCCCGTCCGCGGCGGCGGCCGCCTCGACTCGCTGCTTGAGCTCGAGCGGCATCCGCAACGAGGTCACCACCGTGATCGGCGCGTCCGGGTCGGCAGGGGGAAGCTGTGCCAGCAGCTTCGCCTGCTCCTGCGGCGTCGGGATCGGTCCGGGGACCGCGTTGTCGATGAACCCGCGTGCCTCAGCGTCGGTCAAGTCCATCAGCTCCAGGTCACCTGTTCTCCCATACCTCGAACTCCCTCCGCTCGGCATCGGTCATATCCCGCGCACCGATGATCTTCGCAACGCGCTGTCCGGTCAGGCGCACCACGACTACTAGCGGCCGGCCGGTTGCCGTACGTCCGTAGATCATCAACGCTCGTACGCCCTCGGGGCTGGCCATCGGACGCGGCAGCCACTCGTACGGCACATCGACTGTACTACGGTTTCAACTGCGTGCTGTCTTCTGTGTCAGGCGGTCGTCGGTACGAGCAGCAACTCATCGACGTCATCACATCGACGGTGGCTGCTCGAGGTAGGTGGCCGTTGGACGATGATGGTGACTAGGCCCAATACCGGTAACTTAAGGGCATACCGGTCGTTGATTGTGGTGTGCCGCGTGCTGGTCAGGTCAAGTCGGGTGAGCGTTTGTCGGATCGCATCGCGATCGGGGTGTTGACGGCGGCGTTTCCGCCCTCGCTTGTAGAC
>WHTQ01000055.1 GCA_009377645.1 Micromonosporaceae bacterium
CATGTAGGCGTGGTTGTCACGGCGGCCACAGCGGCGGGGAAACGCCCGGCCACATCCCGAACCCGGAAGCTAAGCCCACCAGCGCCGATGGTACTGCACCGGCAACAGTGCGGAAGAGTAGGACGCCGCCGGACAACACACAAAGGGGGCCACCGCAAGGTGGCCCCCTTTATCATGCCGACCACTCGTTATGAGCACCAGCTATCGGTAGCGCGCGCTCAGGGCGGGGCCCCACGGGCTTTGTTGGCACAATCATCGGCATGACCGACCCTGGATCGCCCGCCGAGGCCACGGCCAAGCGAGTCACGCCGTTCGAACTCTTCTTCGACCTGGTGTTCGTCTTCGCGCTGACCCAGGTCACCAGGCTGATGATCGACCATCCGACACCTGCCGGGGTGGCCCGAGGTCTACTCGTTCTGGCACTGCTCTGGTGGGCCTGGGGGGCGTACGCGTGGCTGACCAACGCGGTCAGTACCGAGAGTCGCGCCCCGCGGCTGGTCATCCTCGCTGCGATGGCCGCCATGATGGTGGTCGGGATCGCGGTGCCGCAGGCCGCTGGCCTGAACGCGCTGGCGTTCGCGCTGGCCTACTTCGTGGTCCGAGTCCTCCACCTGGTGCTGTACGCGGTGGCGGGCGGCACCCTCAACCGGGCCGCCATCCTCCGGCTGGCTCCGGGCAACCTGGCCGCGTCGGTGCTGCTCATCGTTGGTGCGTTCGTCCCATCGAGCGTGCAGCTCGGGCTGTGGGCGGCGGCGGTCCTGGTCGACTACGGCACCCCGTTGCTCACGGGAGTGGGCGGGTTCACCGTACACGCAGCGCACTTCTTCGAGCGACACCACTTGTTCTTCATCATCGCCCTGGGCGAGACGATCGTGTCGATCGGGGGAGGGGTGCTAATTGCTCAACGGATCACTCCGATCTCGGCGCTCGGGATCGTGCTCGCGCTCGCCGCGATCGGCGGGCTGTGGTGGACGTACTTCGACTGGGAGGCCCAGGTGAGCGCGCAGGTCCTGTCCAACACGACCGGTGCCAGCCGGGCCTACCTCGCCCGCGACATGTTCAGCTATCTCCACATGCCGCTCGTGACCGGCGTGGTGTTCATGGCGATCGGCCTGGAGCACGTGACCGGACACCCGACCGACACCCTGTCCGGCCTGTACCGGTTCGGGTTGGGCGGAGGCGCCGCGCTGTTCCTGGTCTCGCTCGCCGGGATTCGCGGCCGGCGCGGCCACCGGCAACGGCTCGACCACCTGGTGGGGGCGCTGGTCTGCCTCGCCTTGATCCCGGTCGCTGGCTACCTACCCGGACTTGTCACGCTCGGCCTGCTGATCGGGGTGCTCCTGGTGGTTGCACTCGTCGACCGCACTCAGGCGTCCACCGACCCGCCGATCGTGGGCGCTACGGCCACACCAGCGCAGTGAGCCCGACGAGGTCAGCTGGTTTCGGAACGACGCGGGCCTAACGGCGTCGTCGGCTACGCAAATCCCCGAGCAGGCTGGGCGCCGACGCGGTGCCGGCTCCATCGCGCGGATCGCTTGGTTCCGGCTGATAGCGTGCCGTCATGTACGCCGCCTACGCCCGCTCGTTCGACGCCGACGACCCGCTGTCCGCCCTGGCGGTGGGGGAACAACCCGAGCCGGAACCACCCGACGGCTGGGTGACGGTCGAGATCCGAGCCAGCTCGCTCAACCACCACGACCTGTGGTCGCTGCGCGGCGTGGGCCTGACTGAGGACAAGCTGCCGATGATCCTCGGCTGCGACGCCGCCGGGGTTGACGAGCAGGGCAACGAGGTCGTCGTGCACGCGGTCATCGGCGAGCCGGTCGCCGGCGACGAGACGCTCGACCCGAAGCGGCACCTGCTCTCCGAACGGTATCCGGGCACGCTCGCCGAGCGGGTCGCCGTTCCGCGCCGCAACCTCGTACCGAAGCCGGCCGGTCTGAGCTTCATCGATGCGGCCTGCCTGCCCACCGCCTGGCTGACGGCCTACCGGATGCTCACCACCCGGGGCGGAGTCGGCTCCGGCGACGCGGTGCTGGTGCAGGGGGCGGGCGGTGGCGTGGCCACCGCGGCGGTGGTGCTGGCCGGGGCGCTCGGGGCGCGGGTCTACGCGACCAGCCGGGACGCCGGCAAGCGGGAACGGGTGGCGGCGCTGGGTGCCACCCCGGTGGAGCCCGGCGCCCGGCTTCCGGAACGGGTCGACGTGGTGATCGAGACCGTCGGGGCGGCGACGATCGACCACTCGCTCAAGTCGACCAAGCCGGGCGGCCGGATCGTGGTCTCCGGAGCCACCTCCGGCCATCAGGCCACGGTCGACCTGCGCCAGGTCTTCTTCCTGCAGCGCCAGCTGCTCGGCTCCACGATGGGCACCCGGGAGGAGCTCGACGCGCTGCTCGCGCTGGTCACTGGCCGGCAGATCCGGCCGGTGGTGGACAGCGAGTTTGGCTTCTCGCAGGTACGCGAGGCGTTCGCGCGGCTGGCCTCGGGAGAGGTCTTCGGCAAAGTGGTGCTGGACCACACCCGCTGACGGCGCTCTAGTCGTCGTCCTCCAGCCGGGCCAGCCAGGTCGCGAACCGCTCGATCGGCGTCTCGAACTCCGGGTGCTGGTCGACGAAGTCGCGCAGGCGCTCGGCCAGCCACCCGTACGAGATCTGCTCCTCGCCGCGCCGGTCGGCCAGCTCCTCGATCCCGCGATCGGTGAAGTACATGGATCATAACCATTCGTTGTGGTCAGGTTGGCGGCCGGTTGTGCCAGCCGGACGGAGGCTTGCTGCCGCAGTAGGTCGTGGCAAGACGTTACTGGTGGGGCAGGGCGGCTTCCAGCAACGCCGCCTGCTCCAGCTCGTGCACCCTGGTGGAGCCGGCCGCGGACGCGGCGGCGGCCGGGCGGGAGATCCGGCGCAGCCGTACCCCGTCCAGGTGCTCCAGCAGGTTGAGTGCGATGAACGACCAGGCACCCTGGTTGGCCGGCTCCTCCTGCACCCAGGCGACGTCCTCGGCCCCCGGGAAGGCAGCCAGCGCGGCCCGGACCTCCGCCACCGGCAGCGGGTAGAGCTGCTCCACCCGGACGATCGCGGTGTCGGTCACGCCGCGCTCGGCCCGGGCGGCCGCCAGGTCGTAGTAGACCTTGCCGCTGCACAGCAGCACCCGCCGTACCGCCGCCGGATCGCTGTCGACCTGGCGGTCACCGATCACCGGCTGGAACCCGCCGGTGGTGAAGTCGCTGACCGCCGACACGCAGTCCTTGTGCCGCAGCAACGACTTCGGGGTGAACACCACCAGCGGCTTGCGCTTGGGCGAGAGCGCCTGCCGGCGCAGCAGGTGGAAGTAGTTCGCCGGGGTGGTCGGGTTGGCCAGGCGCAGGTTGTCCTCGGCGGCCTGCTGCAGCCACCGCTCCGGCCGGCCGGAGGTGTGGTCCGGGCCCTGTCCCTCGTGGCCGTGCGGCAGCAGCAGCGTGACCGAGGACTGCTGACCCCACTTCCGCTCCCCGGAGGAGATGAACTGGTCGGCTACTACCTGGCCGCCGTTGGCGAAGTCGCCGAACTGGGCCTCCCAGAGCACCAGCGCCGCCGGGTCCTCGACCGAGTAGCCGTACTCGAAGCCGATGGCGGCGAACTCGGACAGCAGCGAGTCGTAGACGAAGAACCGGGCCCCGTCGGCGGTCAGGCCGGCCAGCGGCACGAACTCGGCGCCGGTGCGCGAGTCCACAATCACCGAGTGTCGCTGCACAAACGTGCCGCGCCGGGTGTCCTGTCCGGACAGTCGCACTGTCACCCCGTCGGCGAGCAGGGTGCCGAACGCGATCAGCTCCCCGAACGCCCAGTCGACCTTCCCCTCGGTGGCCATCGTGGCTCGCCGCTCCAGCAGCGGTCGCACCCGCTTGTGCGGGGTGAACCCGTCCGGCAGCGCCAGGTGCGCCTCGCCGACCGCCCGGACCGCCGCCTCGGAGGCGGCGCTGGCCACCTCCGGTTCCGGTTCCGGCTCCGGCCGGCGGGTGGCCCGGGGTGGTGCCGGGTCGGCGGCGTCCCGGGTGGCCCGGAAGACCTGCTCCAGCTGTTGCTGGAAGTCGCGCAGCTGCTCCTCGGCGTCCTCGACGGTGAGGTCCCCGCGGCCGATCAGGTCCTCGGTGTAGAGCTTGCGCACAGAGCGCTTGGTGTCGATGATCTGGTACATCTCGGGGTTGCTCATCGACGGGTCGTCGCCCTCGTTGTGCCCCCGCCGCCGGTAGCAGATCAGGTCGATGACCACGTCCTTGTTGAACGCCTGGCGGTACTGGAAGGCCAGCCGGGCCACCCGGACCGCCGCCTCCGGGTCGTCCCCGTTGACGTGGAAGATCGGCGCCTGGATCATCCGGGCCACGTCGGTGCTGTAGACCGAGGAGCGGGCGTAGTCGGGCGCGGTGGTGTAGCCGACCTGGTTGTTGACCACCACGTGCACCGTCCCGCCGGTGCGGTAGCCGCGCAGCTGGGACAGGTTCAGGGTCTCCGCCACCACCCCCTGCCCGGCGAACGCGGCGTCGCCGTGCACCAGCACCGGCAGCACCGTGTAGCCCGAAAGGCCCAGGTCGAGCCGGTCCTGCTTGGCCCGGACGATCCCCTCCAGCACCGGGTCGACCGCCTCCAGGTGGGATGGGTTGGCCACCACCGACACGGTGGTGGAGTGCTCGCCGTCCGGGGTGGTGAATTTTCCGGTCATGCCGAGGTGGTACTTCACGTCGCCGGAGCCCTGGGTGGAGGTCGGGTCGATGTGCCCCTCGAACTCGGAGAAGATCTGCTCGTACGGCTTGCCGACGATGTTGGCCAGCACGTTCAGCCGGCCACGGTGGGCCATCCCGATCACGACCTCGTCCAGCTCCGAACCGGCCGCGGTCTGCAGCACCTCGTCCAGCAGCGGGATCAGCGACTCGCCGCCCTCCAGCGAGAACCGCTTCTGGCCGACGTACTTGGTGTGCAGGAAGGTCTCGAACGCCTCGGCGGCGTTGAGTCGGTTCAGGATGTGCTTCTGCTTGTCCGGGGAGCACTTCTGGTACGGCGTCTCGACCCGCCGGGCGATCCAGTCCCGCTCCTCCGGGTCCTGGATGTGCATGTACTCGACGCCGGTGCGGCGACAGTACGAGTCGCGCAGCACTCCGAGGATCTCGCGCAGCTTCATGGTCTGCCGGCCGGCGAAGCCGCCGATCGGGAAGGTGCGGTCCAGGTCCCACAGGGTCAGGCCGTGCTCGAGGATGTCCAGGTCCGGATGGCGCCGGATCTCGAACTCGAGCGGGTTGGTGTCGGCCATCAGGTGCCCGCGGACCCGGTAGGCGCGGATCAGCTCGATCACCCGGGCGGACTTGTCGATCTCCCCCTCGGCGCTGGCGCGGGTGTCCCGGGTCCACCGCACCGGCTCGTACGGGATCCGCATCGAGGTGAAGATCTCGTCGTAGAAGTCGTGCTCGCCCAGCAGCAGCTCGTGCACCAGCCGGAGGAACTCGCCGGACTGGGCGCCCTGGATGATCCGGTGGTCGTAGGTGGAGGTGAGCGTGATGATCTTGCTGATCGCGAGCTCGGCCAGTGCCTCGTCGGACATGCCCTGGTACGGCGCCGGATACTCCATGGCGCCGACCCCGATGATCGCGCCCTGGCCGGCCATCAGCCGCGGCAGCGAGTGCACCGTGCCCAGGCCGCCCGGGTTGGTCAGGGTCAGCGTGGTGCCGGCGTAGTCGGCCACGGTCAGGTCGTTACGGCGGGCGCGGCGCACCACGTCCTCGTACGCCTGCCAGAACTGCCGGAAGTCCATCACCTCGGCGGTCTTGATGTTCGGCACCACCAGGGTGCGCGACCCGCCCGGCCGGGCTGCGCCGCCAGGCCTGTCCGCTTGACCGCAGGCTCCGCTGGCGCTCCGCACGCTGGCGGGCAGGTCGATGGCCAGCCCGAGGTTCACGTGGGCCGGGGCCAGTACGGCCGGCTTGCCGTCGCCGGTGGTGGTGAAGGAGTTGTTCAGCTCGGGGTGGACGGCGAGCGCCTTCACCAGCGCGTACCCGATCAGGTGGGTGAAGCTGACCTTGCCACCGCGGCGGCGGGCGAGATGATTGTTGATCACGGTCCGGTTGTCGGCGAGCAGCCTCGCCGGAACCGCCCGCACGCTGGTGGCGGTCGGCACGGCGAGCGACTGGTCCATGTTCTGCGCGATCCGCGCCGCGATCCCCCGTAGGGGTGCCGGTTCCGGCGCGGACTCCGGTGCTGGCCGACCGGATCCGACCGGCTCGGCCCGCTCCGGCTCGGCGGCCCGCTCCGGCTCTGGCTGCGGCTGCGGCTTGGCGGCCCGCGCCGGCCTTGGCTGCGGTGTGGCGGTCGGCTGCGGCGCGGCGGTCGGTTCCGGCTTGGTGGTCGGTTCCGGCTTGGTGGTCGGCTGTGGCTCGGCGGCCGGCTCGGAGCCGGGCTCGGCACCGGCCGGCTGGTAGTCGGCGAAGAACTCGTGCCAGGCAGGATCTACGCTCGCCGGGTCGGCGAGGTAGCGCTGATACATATCCTCGACGATCCACTCATTCGGGCCGAACCCGGCCAGCGGGTTTTCCTGCGATGTCGATGGCGCTGACACGGCCGGTTTCGCCTCTTTCGCGCATGTAAGTGACAGGCTTGCCTGTCTAGGCTACGTCGTGGCGACCGGGCGGGCTGGTGACCTCCGCCCGTGTCCCACCTCACACAACACGTCCCGGGTCAGGAGACGTCCCGCCGGCGCGTGATCATCGTGCCGATGGTGCCGGTCACGACCGCCCAGCCGACCAGAATGACCGCGCCCACCCAGTACGGCGGCTGACCGGGCAGGCTGGTGCCGCTGACCATCAGGGTGGAGGCGACCGACGGGACCGCGTACTGGACCTCGTCGATCCACTCCCAGCCGAGCCAGTCCTGCAGCAGCGTCACCAGGATGGTCACCGCGGTGGTGCCGATCAGGTACAGGACCGTGGCGGTGACGGTGGCCGCGATCTGGCTGCGAATCAGCACTCCCAGCCCGACTCCGAGCACCCCCCACAACGCGTACGCGAGCAGGTTGAGCAGGATCGCCCGCTGCGCCGGCCATTCACCGAGCAGGCTCGACTGGTCGTAGATGGACAGAATGCCGATCGTGGCCGGGACGTTTATCGCCAGGCTCACCAACCACAGCGTGGCCCCGAACAGCGCGGCCACGCACAGCTTGGCCAGGATCACCGCGGTCCGGTGCGGGGTGGTGAGGAAGGTGGTCGTGGCCGTCTGGTGCTGGAACTCGCTGGTCACGATCACGATGCCGACAAGCATCACGAACATGAGACCGAAGAACTGCCCGGAGGTGTAGAGGTTCGCTGCCTGGAAGATCGGGCTCCGGCTGGCCTCGAACGTATCGGCGTCATCCTCCGGGATGTCCTGCGGTATCCCTTCGGAGAACGCGAAGTCCGCCTGTAGCCAGTTGAACAGGATCGCCAGCACGAGCATGAGCAGCGCCCCGAGCAGGAACAGCCACCAACCGTTGGTGGTCCGCAGCTTCAGGAACTCGCTGCGGATCAGCCGGATCGGGGCCGGCCCGGGGCGGCCGAGGTCCGGGCTCGCCAGCGGATCGACCGGTGCGGTCACGGTCATCGGATGTCCGCCTTTCCCGCGGTGAGGTCGAGGAAGACCCGCTCCAGGTCCGGCTTCTCGGCGACCAGCTCGTGCAGCTCGACCCCGGCCCGCAGGGCGGCGGCACCGACCGCCGGTGCGTCCACCCCGGAGACCAGCAGCGCCCCGTCCTCGCCGGTGGTCACCGTCGCCGCGCTGCCGAGTGCGGCGGTGAGCTGCTCGGCCTGCGGGGTGCGCACCCGCACCGGCCCGGCGTGCGCCCGCCCGTCCACCACGTCGGACACCGACCCGTGCGTGACCAGCTTGCCCTTCGCGATGATCAGGACATCGTCGGCTAGCAGCTGCATCTCCGAGAGCAGGTGGCTGGAGACCAGCACCGTGCGGCCCTCGTCGGCCAGCCGCTTGAGCAGGTCGCGCATCCACCGGATGCCCTCCGGGTCGAGCCCGTTGGCCGGCTCGTCCAGGATCAGCACCCCGGGGTCGCCGAGCATCGCGGCGGCGATGCCCAGCCGCTGCCGCATCCCCATCGAGTAGCCCTTGAACTTGCGCCGGGCCGCCGGGGTGAGCCCGACCAGCTCCAGCACCTGGTCGGCGCGCCGGGCCGGGAAACCGGCGGCGGCGCCGATCGCCCGCAGGTGGTTGCGGCCGGTCCGCGCGCGGTGCGCGCTGGACGCCTCCAGCACCGCACCCACCCGGCGCAGCGGGTCGGTCAGGTCCGCGTACCTCTGCCCACCGATCGTGGCCGTGCCTGCGCTCGGCGTGACCAGATTCAGCAGCATCCGTAGCGTCGTGGTCTTTCCGGCGCCGTTCGGTCCGAGAAAGCCGGTCACCCGACCGGGTTCCACCGCGAACGACAGGTCGTCCACCGCCCTGACCGCGCGGTACTGCTTGGCCAGGTGGGAGACGACAATCTCCCCGTCCGACATGTCTCCTCCTGATAAGTGCCGCCGCCTAGCTTCTCACACCGGCACCACCGCTCCGACCATCCGGGTCAGACCGCGATCCAGGTGGATCGCGCCGAGGCCAGCCGGTGCAGCTCCCGCCGCCGCTGCCGGCCGGCCGGGTCGCTGCCGTAGAGCGCGGTGCGGACCTGCGCCTTACGGCCCTCGGTCGCCACCACCTCCCCGAGCACGACGCAGGCGGTGCCGGCCGGTGGCACCCGCTCCACCCGGGCGGCCATCCGGCCCAGCACGTACGGCCGGCCGGGCGCGAGGATCGCCCACCCGCCGGGACAGTCCAGCGCCGCCCACACCGTCACCTCGGTGCAGCCGTCCGGCACCAGCCAGGGCGCGGCGGTGCGGCCGTCCGGCAACGGCCCTGGGAAGATCCGCAGACCGTCGCCGGCGGGTCGCCGCGGCCCGCACACGTAGCAGGTGGGGAACGGGTGGTCGACGAACCCTGGGTACGCGGTGGCGGCGGCGACCGCGTCGGGGTACGAGATCGGGGGGATCGGCGGGTCGTCGGGCAGCTCGACCGGTGCCGCCTCGGCGACCAGCTGGCCGCCCGCGTACACCTCGATGCCGTGGCCGGCCGCCGTGACCCGCAACGGGGTGTCCAGCGGCGGCGGCACCCGGAGGGTGACCTGGGCGGTCTGGGCAGTGGCCACGCCCGCCGCTGCCGCCAGCCGGGACGCCACCAGGCCGGCGGTGTAGCCGCCGTTGCCGGAGTCGGCCGGACCGTTGAACTGTCCGGCGATGATGAGCTCGTCCACGCCGACAGCGTGCCACACGCCTGGTGCCCAGCCATCTCTCAGTGAATCCGCAGCCACGCTCCAGGTGCCGGGGGGATGATGAGGGGGTGAGCCAGCAGGTGGAAGCGCGACTGCTCGTCGTCGAGGACGACCCGAACATCCTGGAGCTGCTGTCCGCGAGCCTCCGGTTCGCTGGCTTCGAGATCTCCACCGCGCGGACCGGCAGTGAGGGCGTGACGGCCGCGCTGAAGGCCCGCCCGGACCTGGTGGTGCTGGATGTGATGCTGCCCGACCTGGACGGGTTCGAGGTGCTCAAGCTGATGCGGGCCGAGGGGGCGCGGTTCCCGGTGGTGTTCCTGACCGCCCGGGACACCACCGACGACAAGATCCGGGGGCTGACGTTGGGCGGCGACGACTACGTGACCAAGCCGTTCAGCCTGGAGGAGCTGACCGCCCGGATCCGGGCGGTGCTGCGCCGCACCGCCGGCGACCAGGCCCCGCCCCGGCTCACCTTCGCCGACCTGGAGCTGGACGAGGAGAGCCATGAGGTCTACCGGGGCGGGAACCGGGTCTCACTGTCGCCGACCGAGTTCAAGCTGCTGCGCTACCTGATGCTGAACGCCAACCGGGTGCTGTCCAAGGCGCAGATCCTCGACCACGTCTGGAACTACGACTTCCGGGGGGATGACAACATCGTCGAGTCCTACATCTCGTACCTGCGGCGCAAGGTGGACAAGGGGGAGCCCCGGCTGATCCACACGCTGCGGGGGGTCGGGTACGTCCTGCGCAAGCCGAGCTGATGCGATCCAGCGGGCTGCTGCGCCGCACACCGCTCCGGGTCAAGCTGGTCGCCGCGGTGCTGGGGCTGGTGATGCTGGCGCTGGTGGTGATCAGCGTGTCCAGCGCGGTAGCGTTACGGTCCTACCTGGTCGGTCGGGTCGACGAGCAGCTGGCGGACGCGGTGCAGCGCGCCCAGACCCGGGGCCTGCCGGTAGAGACCGGGATCATCCAGATCCCCGAGCTGCCCAGTGACTTCCTGCTCGAGTGGCAACTGCCGCGAGTGCCCGCCATCCTCTCGTACGACCCGCAACGGTATACGCAGGAGGATCTTCCGCCGCGTCCGGCCGACCTGGCGCAGGCGCAGCAGCTGGCCGGCGAGCCATACACGACGAACGCGATAAACGGAAGCTCTCGGTGGCGGGTGGCGGTCACTCTGTTCCCGGACGGCACCGCCCTCACGGTCGGCCAGAACCTGTCCGATGTTGACAGTGCGGTGACCCGGCTGGTGTGGACGGAGGTGGTGGTGGGGCTGGTGGTGCTGGTGCTGCTCGCCGCTGCCGGAGTGGCTGCGGTCCGCACCAGCCTGCGGCCGCTGCGCGAGATCGAGCGAACCGCGGGGGCGATCGCCGCCGGCGACCTGACCCGGCGGGTGCCCGACCCAGAGCCGGGTGACCAGCCGCGCACCGAGCTCGGTCGGCTGTCCCGGGCGCTGAACATGATGCTGTCGCAGATCGAGTCGGCGTTCGCGGCCCGGGCGGCGTCGGAGGAGCGGATGCGGCAGTTCGTGGCCGACGCCTCGCACGAGCTGCGTACGCCGCTGACCACGATCCGGGGGTTCGCCGAGCTCTACCGGCAGGGCGCGGCCGGCTCGCTGGAGGAGGCCGGCCGGCTGGTCCGGCGGATCGAGGACGAGGCGGCCCGGATGGGCCTGCTGGTCGAGGACCTGCTGCTGCTGGCCCGGCTGGACCGGGAGCGGCCGCTGGAGCGGGCACCGGTGGAGCTGCCGGTGATCGTGTCCGACGCGGTGCACGCGGCCCGGGCGATCGACGCCGAGCGCGCGATCGAGCTGGAGGTCCGCTCGGACGGCGTACCGTTGGTGGTCGAGGGCGACGACGCACGGCTCCGACAGGTGGTGGGAAACCTGCTCAGCAACAGCCTCACCCACACGCCGGCGCGGACCCCGGTGACGGTGCGGCTGCGGGCGGAGTCCGGGTTCGGGGTGATCGAGGTGGTCGACCGGGGCCCCGGGCTCACCTCGGACCAGGCGCGGCGGGTCTTCGAGCGGTTCTACCGGGTGGACTCGGCCCGGTCCCGCCCGCCGGGCACCGCGAGTCCGGCCGGCGAGAGCGGGGCCGGCGGCTCCGGGCTCGGGCTGGCGATCGTGGCGGCGCTGGTGGCGGTGCACCGCGGGACCGTGGAGGTGGGTACTGAGCCGGGCCAGGGGGCGACCTTCCGGGTCCGGCTCCCGCTCGCGGAGGCTGCCACAGCAGACCCACAGGCCGATTCCAGGCGGATCGAAGAGTGACCGGGAAGAGTGGGGACCATGAGTGAGCACGAGAACAATCCGCAACCGCCCGCCGCGCCTGATCAATGGTCGGCTGCCGGCTCGCAGAACCCGTCCACGCCGGAACCCGCGCAGAGCCCGCCGCCGCCGAGCCCGGACAGCCCGCCGGCGAGCCCGCCGTCGCTCGCCCAGCCGCCGCCGGGTCCGCCGGTGTACGACCCGCCGTCGGGCTGGGAGGCGCCGAGCGGACCACAACCACAACCCGGCTGGGATGTCCAGGCTGGCCCGCAACCCGGCTGGGGGGCGCCGGGCGGACCGCAGCCGGGTGGACCGCATCCCGGTGGACCGCAGCAGCCGGGGTGGGATCAGCTGGCCTGGGGGCCACCGCCACCGCCACCGCCGGCCGGTGACCCGGCCCGCCCGGCCCGCCGTCACGCCGGCCGGAACGCGCTGGGGGTGGTGGGCGTGCTGGCGCTGATGGCGATCGCAGCGGTGGGTGGGGGAGCCGCCGGCGCGGCGCTCTACGCCCAGGGCGACTCCAACAGCGGCGGCCCGGAGACGACCCGGGTGGTCGACGCCCCGCAGCTCGACTACACATCGCTGGCGAGCATCGCCTCCGGCGTGAGCCCGAGCGTGGTCTCGATCCAGGTCGGGCAGAACGGCGGGTCCGGCGTGGTGATGTCGGAGGACGGTTACATCCTCACCAACGCCCACGTGTTGGCGGTCGCCACCAGCGATCAGGTGCGGGTCCGGTTCAGCAACGGTGACACGGCCCAGGCCACGATCGTCGGGGCGGACGAGCGCAGCGACATCGGGGTGATCCACGTCGACGGCGTGTCCGGCCTGACCCCGGCGACGTTCGGGAGCAGCAGCGAGGTGCTGGTCGGCGACACCGTGCTGGCGCTGGGCAGCCCGCTCGGCTTCGACGGCTCGGTGACCCAGGGCATCGTCAGCGCGCTGGACCGCACCCTCAGCCCCGAGGAACCGGACGCCCCGGCCCTGTCCGGGCTGCTGCAGACCGACGCCGCGATCAACCGCGGCAACTCCGGCGGCGCGCTCGTGAACCTGGCCGGTGAGGTGATCGGCATCAACACCGCGATCGCGGTCGAGAACCAGGCAGGCGGCTTCCTGGGGGTGGGGTTCGCGGTCCCGAGCGACCGGGCGACCGCCGTGGCCGAGCAGCTGATCGAGGGCGACGAGGTCAGCCACCCGTACCTGGGGGTGCGGGTGGCCCCGGCCGAGACCGGCGGCGCGCTGATCGGCGAGGTGTCCCCGGGCAGCCCGGCCGAGGAGGCCGGCCTGCGGGAGGGCGACATCCTCCTCCGGCTCGGAGACCGGCCGATCACCGACAGCAACGACCTGGTGTCGGCGGTCCAGTCCGCGGAGGTCGGGCAGACGCTGGAGGTGGAGTTCGAGCGGGACGGCACGCCCCAGACCACCGACGTCACCCTCGCGGAGGTCGCGGACTGACCGCGTCCCTGCGAGATCTTGGTCGCTGGTACCCCTAGGTGCTAGCGACCAACATCTACGCCCAGTCGAGGGACCGGGCCACCGCCGCCCGCCAGCGTTCCCGCTCGGCCGCCCGGCGCGCGGCCGGCATCGCCGGGTCCCAGCGGCGGTCCACCCGCCAGTTCTCCCGCAGCGCCGCCAGGTCCGGCCAGAACCCGACCGCTAGGCCGGCGGCGTACGCGGCACCGAGGCAGGTCGTCTCGGTCACGGTCGGCCGGATCACCGGAGCGTCGACGAGGTCGGCCTGGATCTGCAGCAGCAGCTCGCTGGCGGTCATCCCGCCGTCCACCTTGAGCAGGCTAAGGTCCAGATCGGACTCCTGGTTCATCGCCTCCACGACGTCCGCCACCTGCCAGGCGGTCGCCTCCAGTGCCGCCCGGGCCAGGTGTGCCCGGGTCACATACGAGGTCAGGCCGGTGATCACGCCGCGGGCATCCGGTCGCCAGTGCGGCGCGAACAGCCCCGAGAACGCCGGCACCACATAACAGCCGCCGTTGTCGTCGACGCTGGCCGCCAGCTCGCTGACCTGGGCGGCGGTCTCGATGATCCCCAGGTTGTCCCGCAGCCACTGCACCAGTGCGCCGGTCACCGCGATCGAACCCTCCAGCGCGTACACCGCCGGCTGCTCCCCGATCTGGTAACCGACCGTCGTGAGCAGCCCGTGCTCGCTGGTCACCGGCGTGGTGCCGGTGTTGAGCAGCAGGAACGAGCCGGTGCCGTAGGTGCACTTCGCCTCACCGGGCGCGAAGCAGGTCTGCCCGAACAGGGCGGCCTGCTGGTCGCCGAGCGCCCCGGCCACCGGCACGCCGGCCAGCGGGGCGCCCGCCTCCCCGTACACCTGGGAGGAAGGCACGATCCGCGGCAGCACCGTCCGGGGCACTCCCAGGGCGGCCAGCAGCTGGTCGTCCCAGTCGAGAGTGGACAGGTTCATCAGCATGGTCCGGCTGGCGTTGGTGACGTCGGTGACGTGGCGCCCGGTCAGCAGCCAGATCAGCCAGGTGTCCACCGTGCCGAACCGCACCTCGCCGGCCTCGGCCCGGCGGCGCAGCTCCGGGTCCTGGTCCAGCAGCCAGCGCAGCTTCGGGCCGGCGAAGTAGGTAGCCAGCGGCAGCCCGCACCGCTTCCGCCACCACTGGTCGTCGTGTTCGGTGGCGAGCTGCCGGATCAGCCGGTCGGTGCGGGTGTCCTGCCAGACGATCGCGTTACCGACCGGCTCGCCGGTGCCGGCGTCCCACAGCAGGGTGGTCTCGCGCTGGTTGGTGATGCCGACCGCGGCGAGGTCCGCCCGGGACAGGCCGGCCCGGTCCAGCGCTCCCTGGGTCACCGCCTGCACCTGGTGCCAGATCTCGGTCGGGTCGTGCTCCACCCAGCCGGGTTGCGGGTAGATCTGCCGGTGCTCGGCCTGGTCGGCCGCCATGATGGTGCCGGCGGCATCGAAGACGATGCAACGCGTCGACGTGGTGCCCTGGTCGATGGCGGCGACGTAGCTGGTCACGACGACCAGTCTGCCAGCGTCTGCTCCTGCCGGGGCGGCTCGTGGCTGGCCGCGCTGCCCTCTTCCTGCTGCTTGCGTTGCTGTTGCTGGAACGCGCCGTAGATGGCGATGCCGGCCGAGATGACCGCGACCAGGACGATTCCGGCGACCACCGCCGGCCAGATCCGGCGCCGGTCCCGCCAGGTCCGGCTGGTGCCGTGCAGCAGCGCCGAGCGCAGCTGCCGGCGCCGCAGGCTGTCCGCCTCCAGCAGATAGCGTTCCGCGTTCGGGGTGCTGACGAACGGCGCCGGCCGGGGAGGTGGTGACTGCGTCATGCCGGTGCCCCCGCGCCGGGCGGCTGGGCGAACCACTGCTCGGACCGGCCCGGGTCGGCCACCATGCCGGCGATCTGCAGGTACGCCTGGCGGGTGGTGACCCGCATCCGGGCCGGATCGATCCGATCCCCGGCCGCCAACCACGGGTCGAACCCGATCGGCACCACCCGGGCGGACTGCAGCCCCAGCTCGGTGCGCAGCCGGTGGGCGGTCCGTCGATACTGGCGCTCGCTCAGGCAGGTGAGGGCCACCACGACCGTGCCGAGCCGGAACGGGTCGATCTGGTGCACCCGGCTCAGGGCGGTCCGGGTCGCGGCGAGCGCATCCTGGCTCGCGCCGGTCACCAGCACGATCTGGTCGGCCCGGCCGAGCGCCGCCTCGGCCGGCTCGCCGAGGTCGTTGCCGACGTCCACGATGGTGAGCGGATGCTGGGAGCGGAGCTGCTCCAGCAGCTTGAGCAGCGAGTCGCGCGGGGTGGGGGAGTGCCACGGTGAGCCGTCGACCACCGCCAGGTGGTCGTGGACCCACAGCGGCGGCGGGGCGGGCTCGCCGTCGACCAGTGCGGGCACCGGGGGCGCCGGCTGCCCCAGCAGGCGTTGGCCGAGCGAGCCCGCTCCGCTGCGGGCGGACACCAGGGCGGTGGTGTCGCCGCGCAGGCTGGCCAGCGTGAGCGCGACGCCGGCCGCGGCGGTGCTGGTGCCGACCCCGCCTTTGCCGCCGAGGAAGGCGATCAGACGGGGTTCGGGCCGCCGGACCCGGACCCGGGCCACCAGCACCCGCTCCTGCTCGACCGCGGCCGCGGCCTGGGGTTCCAGCAGGCCGAGGGTGGCGGCCCGGACCGCCTGCCGCCATCGGCCGGGTGGGGCGAGAGCCGGGGCCGGTGCGGCCAGCAGCCGCTCCAGTGGTGCGGCTGGGCCGCCGCTGGCGGCGGCGGACGGCTGCGGGACGGCGACGATCGACCGGCTGAGGGTGCTGGTCAGCCACTCCGGCTCCGGCTCGGGCTCAAGCCCCGGCTTCGGCCGCGCGGCGGCGGGCGGAGCGATCCGGTACGCGGCTGGGGGGGCGCCCGGACCCGGCGGAGGTGGAAGGGGCGGCCTGGCTCCGGGTGGGGGTCCGGGGGCGGGCGGCATGGTCGGTGGCGGCGGGGGTGCGGTGGGCGGCGCGGCCGTGGGCGCCGGTGCCGGGGCCGGCTGGATGGTCGCGGGTCGCGGACTGGCCGGGCGGTAGCCGGCGGGTGGGGACGACCGGGCGGCGGCTGGCGGGGTGGCGACGCCGCGGGCGGGCGAACGGGGCCGCGCCCGCCCCGCGGCCGTGGCGGGCGGGGGTGGCGTCGCGGGGTGGCCGACGGGGGGCACCCCGGCCCCGGGCGCCGGCTGCGGTTCCAGGCCGAGCGCGCGCGGGTCGATGCCCATCCGGGCCAGCTCGGCCACGCTGTCCTGGGCCACTCGTCGGGCCGCCTCGTCGGCGTCGCGGGCAGCGGCGTCGCGCGACTTGTCGTCCTCGGGCTCGGGCGCCATCAGCTCCTCGTCTCTGCGGCTCGGTTCGGGCTCAGCTCGGTGAGAACTCGTCCACCCACACGAACACCCCGAGCGCCGCGGCCGCCAGCACGACCGCCGCCACCACCGCCACCAGCTCCGCCCGGTTCAGCAGTTGCTTGACCCGGGCCCGGGCGACCTCCGAGAGCGGCACCGCGCTGACCGCCACCAGACCGGCCGCCACCAGCGTCGCGAGCGCGACCGACCACGGCCGCAGGGCCGGGGTGTCCAGCACCGCTCGGGTCCCGTGCAGCGCCAGCACCAGCAGCCCGGCCACCCGCAACGGCACGATCTGCGGGACCCGGGAGAAGGCCCGGGAACGGAGCACCAGCGCCAACCCGATCGCCACCCCGAACGGCCGGTCCCAGCCGGAGTCGCTGGCCGCCAGCGCCGCCCCGCTGGCGGCGCCCAGCACCGCCGCGCCGAGCACCCCCCCGTACAGCAGGGCGTTGCTCTGCTCGATCCGCCGGGCCAGCTCCGCGCCGGTGACCAGCCCATGGTTGCGTACCCGGTAGTCGGCGGTGGCCAGCCCGCCGATTGTCAGCGACACCCGCGGCAGCACGCCGACCAGCAGCACCGCGCCGACCGCGGTGACCCGCACCGCGGCCAGTGGGTCGGCGCCGGCCAGCGCGGTCGCGCCGATCCCGACTCCGGCCGCCCCGAGCAGGCCCAGCGCCGCCAGGTGCCCGGTGGCGACCGGGGTCACCATCCGGGCGGCGGCGGCCACCAGCATCCCACCGGCCAGCGCGCTGCCCAGCGCGGCGGCGGCGGGCCAGTCCGGGAAGCTGGCGGCCAGCCAGCCGGCGACCGCTCCCCACAGCGCGGCGACGGCCACCACCAGCATCGCCACCCGTGACTGGCCGAGCCGGGCCGCCCACCAGCCGGCCGCCACCAGCAAGGCCGCCACCAGCAGCGCGGCCGCCAGCGCACCGGCCGACCGCGGCTCCCGGGCCGCCGGCAGCAGGGCGGCCAGCGCCAGCCCGACACCGCCGGTAACCAGCGCGAAGCCGATCGTGGTATCGGGTCGCCACGGCCGGGCGGACTCGTCCATCGCGTCCTCGACGACGTCGCGAACATCCTCCACGTACGCGGGTTGGACGGTCTCCGGACCGGTCCGCAGCTCCAGGATGTCACCGTCGGTGACGCCGGCGTCGGCGAGCGTGTCCGCCAGGCTGAGCGGACCGCTGCCGAGCCGGGCCAGCGCCCAGCCGACCGGGCGGTCCGGGCGGGTGTCCGGCGCGCAGTATCCGAGCAGCTGCGGCAGCACGTCGGACAGCGGCAGCGCGTTCGGCAGGGCCAGGTCGACCCGCCGGTCGCCGTTAACGACCGTGACGCGGCTGTACGCGGTGGGCACCGGGCGGGCTCCCAGGGGTGCGGGGACGTGATCTAGTGGATGTGATCTACCGCTGGCCATATTACGGTGGGGTGTCACGCCGGGCAGGCCGCCGGGGTGGCCCAGGAGGGGAGGTCAGGTGGGCACGGTCCTGGTCAAGCGGCCGGCGCGGATCGCGGTGCCGGCGGTCGACTCGGGCGAGGTCGTGATCGCGGATCCTCCCAAGCCGCAGGCGGCACCCCCGGCGGCGATGAGCGCACCCATGATCATCATGCCGGTGATGGCCGGCGGGGGTGGCCTGATGATGGCGATCACCAACCGGAACGCGCTGGCCGCCGCCGCCGGAGGGCTGTTCCTGGTCGCCGCCGTGGCGGTCGGGGTGGTGATGCTGATCGGGCAGCGCAGCGGTCCCCGCCGGCAGCTGCGGGAGTCCCGCGAGCGCTACCTGGACTACCTGGAAGACCTGCGGCGCACGCTGCGCCAGACGGTGACCACGCAGAAGCGCAGTGCCGCCTGGCGGCACCCGGAGCCGGCCCAGCTGATCGACCTGGCCCGCACCCCGGCCCGCCGCTGGGAGCGGCGGGTGGGCGACGAGGACTTCCTGACGGTACGGGTGGGGGTGGGGGAGCGGCCGATCGCGACCCGGGTGTCGTTGAGCGCGGACGACGGCCCACTGAACGAGTTCGACCCGGTGTGCCTGGAGACCGCGAAGACGCTGCGCGACCGCTACGCCACCGTGAACGAACAGCCGATCAGCCTGGACCTGACCCGGCTGGGGGTGCTGAGCGTGGTCGGTGACCGGGCCGCCGGCCGGGCGCTGGCCCGTGCCCTGCTCGCGCAGCTGGTGACGTTCCACGCGCCGCAGGAGGTCCGGGTGGCGGTGGTGCGGGCCGACCAGCAGGCCGGGCAGTGGGAGTGGGCCAAGTGGCTGCCGCACCACCAGCACGCCAGCCAGACCGACGGAGAGCTGCCGGCGAGGCTGGTCGCCACCAGCGTCACCGCCCTGGCCGAGCTGCTGCGGCCGGACCTGGAGGCCAGGCTGGAGGCGTACCAGCGCCGCCGCGGGCAGGGTCGGGACCGGGAGCACCTGGTGGTGGTGGTCGACGGTGAGCAGCTGTCCGGGGTGTGGGGGCTGGAGCCCCCGGAGCCCGGGATCTCCCTGGCCGACCTGGGCATCCACCTGGTGCTGCTGCTCGGTCACCGGCGGGAGGAGCCGGAGCTGGTGGACGCCCGGGTAACTGTCGCGGACAACGGCTTGGTACGGCAGGAGTGGGACGAGGCCGAGTACCGCGTCGACCAGGTCCCGGACGGGGTGCTGGCCGGGCTGGCCCGGCTGCTCGCCCCACTGCGGATGGTCGACGAGGAGGCCGCCGGTCCGGACGTGCTCGCCGGCACGGTCGGCCTGCCGGAGATCCTGGGGGTGCCGGATGTCGCGACCGTGGCGGCGGAGCAGACCTGGCGGCCGCGGCCGCTGCGGGAGCGGCTGCGGGTGCCGATCGGGGTGGGCACCGCCGGGACCGCGGTGCTGCTGGACCTGAAGGAGTCCGCGCACGGCGGGATGGGACCGCACGGCCTGGTGGTGGGTGCCACCGGCTCGGGTAAGTCGGAGATGCTGCGGACCCTGCTCACCTCGCTGGTGATCGGCCACCCGCCGGACCTGCTGGCGTTGATGCTGGTCGACTTCAAGGGTGGCGCTACGTTCGCCCCGATGGACGGTCTGCCGCACCTGGCCGGGATGGTGACCAACATCGAGGACGATATCTCGCTTGTGGACCGGATGCACGATGCGCTGTTCGGGGAGATGCGGCGCCGGCA
Source organism: Micromonosporaceae bacterium (assembly GCA_009377645.1). Classification (GTDB taxonomy): domain Bacteria; phylum Actinomycetota; class Actinomycetes; order Mycobacteriales; family Micromonosporaceae; genus Natronosporangium. Next base: position 19,550 of record WHTQ01000055.1, read on the forward strand.
GGAGCTGCTCAAGGCGTCCGGGAACCTGCCGAACGTCAGCGCCTACCAGCAGCTGCGCGACTCCGGGACCCCGCTGGAACCGTTGCCGCACCTGCTGGTCGTGATCGACGAGTTCAGCGAGCTGCTGACCGCGAAGCCGGACTTCGCCGAGCTGTTCGTCGCGATCGGACGGATCGGGCGCTCGATCGGCGTACACCTGCTGCTGGCCACGCAGCGGCTGGAGATGGGGAAGATCCGCGGGCTGGAGTCGCACCTGTCCTACCGGATCAGCCTGCGGACCTTCTCGGAGGGTGAGAGCCGGGAGGCGATCGGGGTCCCGGACGCCTACCACCTCCCGCCGGAGCCGGGCAGTGGATACCTGAAAGTGGACACGACGGTGTTCGAGAAGTTCAAGGCGGCGCTGGTGTCCGCCCCGTACCGGCCGCCGGCGGCCGAGACCCGCACCGTGGTGCCGGTGGTGCCCTACCTGTCGGCCAACGGGCTGGGCCAGTGGTTGGCCAGCCGGGCGGCGAGCCAGCCGGTGGGTGGGCCGGTTCCGGACGGCAACGGTGCCGCCCCGGCCAGGCGCTCCATCCTGGACGTCACCGTGCAGCGGCTGATCGCGTCCGGCGCGCCGGCCGCCCGCCCGGTGTGGCTGGCTCCGCTGCCGGAGGTGCTGCCGCTGGACCTGGTGCAGGACCCGCAGGCCCGGGGCGGGGCGGAGTCGATGAGCGCCACGATCGGCCTGGTGGACGACCCGAGCGGGCAGCGGCAGTTCCCGCTGGACTGGGACTTCACCGGCGCCGGCGGCAACCTGCTGGTGACCGGGGCCCCGCAGTCGGGCAAGAGCACCCTGCTGCGGACGATGATCTGCTCGCTGGCGCTGCGGTACGCGCCGGGCGAGGTCGCGCTCTACTGCATCGACTACGGCGGCGGGGGGCTGGTCCCGCTGGCCGAGCTGCCGGTGGTGGCGGGGGTGGCGACCCGGCTCGACCGGGAGCGGGTCGGCCGTACGGTGTCCGAAGTGGCCAACGCGCTGAACCGGCGGGAGCAGCTGTTCCGCGAGCACGGGCTCGAGTCGCCGGCCGCGCTGCGGGCGGCCCGGGCGGCCGGGACGGTGCCGGCGGACGTCCCCGGCGCGGTGTTCCTGGTCGTCGACGGCTGGGCCACGTTCCGGGAAGACTTCGAGCTGCTGGAGGACCGGATCGGGGAGATCGCCGCCCGGGGCGCCAACTACGGCGTGTACGTGGTGCTGTCGATCACCCAGAACATGCAGATCCGGATGCGGATGCAGCCGTCCTTCAACGGCCGGATCGAGCTGCGGCTGGGCGACGCGTTCGACAGCGCGTTCGACCGGGCGCTGCAGAAGCGGATCAGCAAGGACACCGCGGGTCGCGGGGTGGTCGAGGGCGACCTGATGTTCCAGGCGGCGGTGCCGCGGATCGACGGGCAGGCGTCCTATCAGGACCTCACGCCGGCCCAGCAGGAGCTGGTCACGACGGTCACCCGGCGCTGGCCGCGCGGCCGGGTGCCGCCGGTACAGGTGCTGCCGCGGTCGTACCCGCATCACCAGCTGCCGCCGGTGGACCCGGCCTCGGCCGGGTTCCCGGTCGGGATCTCCGACCGGGACCTGCAGCCGGCCGGGATCGACCTGGCCGGCGGCGACCCGCACCTGCTGGTCTACGGCGACGGGGAGACCGGCAAGACCAACCTGCTCCGGGTGGTGCTGCACGGGTTCTGCCAGCGGTACCGGCCGGAGCAGCTCGGGATCGTGCTGGTCGACTACCGGCGCAGCCTGCTCGGGGTGGTGCCGGACGACTACCTGCTCGCGTACGGTGCCGGTCCGGAGCAGACCGCAGCGGTGGCCCGGGAGGTGGCGGGCTCGGTGGCGCAGCGCCGGCCGGGCCCGGACGTTACCCCGGCGCAGCTGCGCGACCGCAGCTGGTGGAAGGGGCTGGAGGTGCTGGTGGTGGTCGACGACTACGACCTGGTGTCGACCGGCTCCGGCAACCCGCTGCTGCCGCTGGCGGAGCTGCTGGTGCAGGCGCGGGACCTGGGGCTGCACCTGGTGCTGGCCAGGCGCACCGGCGGGGCCGCCCGGGCGTCGCTGGACCCGCTGGTGCAGCGGCTGGGTGACGTGTCCACACCCGGGTTCCTGTTCTCCGGCGACCGGATGGAGGGCCCGCTGGCCAACGGGGTCGCCTCGCAGCGGCTGCCGGCCGGGCGGGCGCTCTACGCGATGCGGGGCGGCGGGTTCCAGCAGGTGCAGGTCGGCTGGCTGCCGCCGCCCGGGGAGCCGGCCTAGTTGCGGAAGGGTCCCCTGCTCCGGCGCTAGCCGGAACAGGGGACCCTTCCTGGAAGTGGAGCGGTCAGGCACCGCCGCCGGTGCTGAGCAGGTTGCGGACCTGGTGGCCGCCGGCCGTGAAGGTCTGGCCCACCTGGCCGGTGCTGCGCCGCAGCGCTTGGGTGTTCTGGATGTAGTCGTCGATCAGCCGGTCCACCTCGACCATGCACGCCTGGTGCTCGGCGGTGCCCATCCCGCCGTCGAGCGTGCTGAGCGCCTGCTGGGCCTGCTGGCGCAGGGTCGCCCGGATCCCGTCGACGTTGCCGGCGTGGCTGTTCTGGTCGGCGCCGAGCGTCTCGATCGTGCCGAGATGTGCCCGGATCTGGTTGGGGTTCATCGTTCGTGGCTCCTCTCGGGGGCTCAGGCGGTGCCGTTGATGGGTCGGGTGACCGCCGAGGTCTGGGTGTCGACGGTGGAGGCGATCGTCTGCTGGGTGGTGAACGCGTCGTCGTCGGCGGTGACCACCGCCTGCTCCCCTCGCACCGCCCGGAAGGCCTGCTCGGCGAACTGCCGGCCGAGCGCGACCAGGTTGCCGGCGTGCTGGGTGGTCATGCCGGTGAACTGCATCCCGGCACGGCCGCGCAGCCCCTGCTGGGACTGGTCCATGCGCCCCTGGAAGGAGCGCGACTCGGCGGTGCCATCCTGGGCGCTACCGTCGTAGCCCTGCCCGGCTCTGGTCAGCGCGCCGCGATCGCTGAGGTTGACGAAGTCTGACATCTGGCGGGCTCCTCCGCTTGCTCGGCTCTGGGACGTGATCTGCGGTTGACACAGTAACCCCGGCGCGCAACCCCGACCGGCAGTGTCGTGCCGGTCACCCGGCGGGTACGAGCACGTGCGGTGGCCAGCAGCTGATCAGGCGGAACGTGTCCGGCGCGAGATCCTCGGGCGCCTCCGCCTCCCGTACCTCCATCAGCTCGGCCAGCACCGACCGGAGCGCGCCGGTCTGCCCGTCCGCGTGCTCGGCCCGCAGCAGGTCCTGCCACGGCTGGTCGTAGCTGCGGCCCGGGTCGGCCAGCCACACCTGCCCGACCGCCCACCGGACCCCGGCCGGGTCGCCGGCGGCCAGGCAGTGCTCGGCGAGCAGGTGACTGGTGTCGACGATCGTGGCGACCAGGTGCCCGGGATCGATCCCGGACTCGGCCAGCCACGGGTACGGGTTGCGGGTGCCGGGGGCGCTGGGGCGGTCGGAGCCGGCCAGCGGGACCCCGCGGACCAGCCGCAGCGCCGAGCGCAGGTCGTCGGCGCCGGCCGCCCCACGAGCCTCGCCGCGGGTGCGCAGCCGCCGGAACAGGTGCCAGTCGAGCAGGTGGCCGCTGGCCAGCCGGTACGCGAGGTCGGGGCCGAGGTCCGGCAGCCACGGGGTGCCGTCCGGAGCGGCGCCCAGCCACCGGCGGGCCCGGCTGATCGTGAGCTGCCGGGCCGCCTCGGTGACCCGCTGGTCCGGCCACAGGGCGGCGTCGATGGTCGCGCCGTCGGCGCCGAGCCCGGCCCGTTCGGCCAGGAACACGATCAGCTCGGCGTGCAGCCGGCGCCGGGTCTCCGGCGGCGTGCCGGGAGCGTCCAGCGTGATCGAGCCGAGCAGGCCGATCCGGGGCCGGGCCGGGTCACCGGCGAGCCAGGCGTGCAGGTCGGCGTCCAGCTGCAGGTCCTGCTCGGTACGGGCGGCGGTGCTGGCCGGGGAGCCGGCGGCGTCGGTGCCGGCGGCCCACGGCTCCGGTTCCGGCGCGACCGGCACCGGCACCTGCGGGGCCGCCCGGGCCGCCCGCATGGTCTCGGCGAGCGGGGCCAGCTCCTCCACCGACAGCGAGGCCGCCGCCAGGGACGCCCGCAGGAACGGCAGCCGGACGTGCATCACCCCGTCCGGGGTGACCGTGATCCGCCACTGTTCCGGCGACGGCGGGGTGGCCTCGGTGGTGGCCACCGCGACCGCGCACCGGGTAGCCCCGTCCAGCTCGGCCTCGAGTGCGGCCAGCGCCGCCAGGTCGGCGGCCGAGGTGGCCGCCGCGAGCAGCACCTGCGGCATCCAGGCGTCCCCGGCGACCAGGTTGACCCGGCCGGCGAACGCGTCGGCCGCGCCGGTGTGACCGAGGGTGGCCCGGGCCGAGGCGATCCGGTGCCGGAGCAGCGCCACCGCGTCCGGGATCGACGGCACGGTCCGGACCCGGTCCGGGTTGACCGCCGCCAGGAGCGCGGCCTCGCCGGGATCGAACCCGGCGATCAGCACCTCGGTCGTGTCCGACCAGGTGTTGCAGGCCAGCTCGGCGGCGAGGTACCGCAGCAGGTCGACCGCCCGCAGCGGGTCCCCGTAGATGGTCAGGTAGCCGAGCCGCTCCAGGTCGAGCAGCAGGTGGATACCGGCCTGCGAGCCGATCGTGGCGAGTGTGGGCAACGCCGCCAGCGGCGCCGGCCCGGGCGGTGGCAGCATCGCCCCGGCCGGCAGGGTCCACCGGTCGCCGTGGTCGCGCCACGGTGCCGGCGGGTCCGGGCAGGGGGTGGCCAGCAGCAGGTGCACCGAGCCCTCGTCGACCAGCGCGCCGGCGATGTCGGGCAGCGGCCCGGCCCGACCGGCCAGGCCGGCCGCGAGCGACCGCAGCGCCGCGTCCAGCCTGCCCGTGTCCAGCGGCTGCTGGGCGGCTCGCAGGGCCTTCTCCAGCCGGCGGGCCGCTGGGGAGGCGAACCGGAACCCGGGCTGGTGGTGCTGGTGCCGCCGGTGCTGCTGGAGGGCGGCGGCGCCGAGCACCAGCGCGGTCAGCAGCCCGGCGCCGGCGAACGCCGCCGGGGCGAGCCGCTCCAGGTCGGGCTCGCCACCGAGGCCGAACCCGTCCGCCGGCTCGTCGGGCGCGGCTCCCAGTCCGGTGACGTCGACCGGACCGGCCTGGTCCGGGCCAGGTACCCCGGCGAACGACTCCGCCGGGGTGCGCTCGCCGCGGCTGGTCGGGTCCGGTGCCGCTGCCCCGGCCCGGGCCGGCGCAGACTCGGCCGGCGGAGCCGGTGCGGGCTCCGGGGGAGCGGGTGCGGGCTCTGAACCGGCCGCCCCGGACCCCGGCGCGTCCGGCGGTTGCTGCGGCGCCGGCGGCTGCGGTGGTTCCGGCGGCTGCGGTGGTTCCGGCGGCGGCTGGTCGGGGTCGATCTCGCCGGGGCTGGCGTCGGGTCTCCCGCCCGGGTCGGCCTCCGCGTCCGGCGTGGCGGCACCGGTGGCGTGCGGGGCGGGGCCACGGTCGACCGCGTCCGCGGGAAGCTGCAGCGTCCAACCCGGCTCGATGTGGTCGGGAAAGTCGCCGTGCTGGTCGGCGTACTGCGGGTTCAGCGCGGCGATCTCGTCGTACCGCTCCGGATCACCGAGGTACCGTTCGGCGACGTGCCACAGCCAGTCACCCTCGGCGATCTCGTACTGCTTCGGCTGGGCCGGGGCGTCGGCCAGGTTGGCCGCCGCGGCCGGCCGGTCCGCGGCGCCGAGGCCGGAGAACCGGGGGGTCTCGGCCGCCACCGCCCCCGGCGGGCTGGAGCTGGGGATGCGCAGCTGCCAGCCGGGGTAGATCCGGGTCTGACCCTGCTGCAGGGACCGGCCGTCCGGCTGCGGCGCGCCGTAGTTCGCCTCGGCGATCCGGTGCCAGGCGACCCCGTACCGGTCCTGCAGGTCGAGCAGGCCCTGGCCCCGCTCCACCAGGTGCAGGACCGTGTCGGAGCCCGCGGCGGTCCGGGCGGAGGGGCGCTCGGCGCCGCCCGGGTTCGCCGGGGCGGTGATCGCCGGCCCGGTGTCGACCACCGCGGCGCTGGCGCTCGCCAGGGTGGGCGTGACCGCCAGCGCCGCGATCGCGGCGACCAGGATGGTGGCCAGCCGCTGCGGTCCGCCCAGCCCGGGGATGGCCGGCGCCCGCCGCCGGCCCAGCCGGGCGAACAGCTCGATCACGACCGAACCGGAGAAGATGGCCCACGCCAGCCAGCCGACCACGGTCAGCACCCCGAGGAACAGGGTCCCGTCATCCGGCGAGGTCAGCGCCGAGCCGATCGCCTCCAGGGTGGGTACGTCGTCCGGCAGCGGGTTGCCGGCCAGCAGGGTCAGCGCGAGCGGCAGCCCGACCACCAGGCCGGCCAGCACCAGCAGCGAGCCGGCCGCGCGGGCCGCCCGCAGCAGCGGGCTGGCGGGTACGGGTGGAGGGGTGGGCAGCACGCGATCCTCCAACTAGGTTCCGGTGACGAGGACGGCCGTGGACGTTCCGGTGACCCGCGGGTCGGGTACCCCGAACATCCCTAGGATCCGGAGCTCGTAGGTGAGCTGGACGGTGATGTCGACGGCGGTGCCGTCACTGCTCGGCGCGACGCTCCAGGCACTGCCGGGCAGGTCGTGTCCGGCGGTGGCGAGGTACTCGCTGGCGTACTGGGCCGCCCGGGCCTGGCTGACCCGGTGCTGGCCGCCCTCGGCCACCGCGTCGATGTCGATCCCCTGGCCGGCCGCCCGGGCCGCCTCGGCGGCGATGTTGTCGGCGCGCATCAGGGTACGCAGCTGGCCGGTGGCGTCCACCGCCGCTCCGAAGGCCGCGACCACACCGATGATCGCGACCGCGATGAACACGCTGACCCGCCCGGCGTCCGGCGCTGTCCGGCTTCGCAGGCTGCTCACGGGGGCTCCCGGAAGATTCACGGGCGCTCCCGGAAGATGTCGATCGGGGAGACGAAGGTGGTGGTGAGCATCCGGTTGGGAGGCACCCCGGCGAGCGCGATGTCGGTGAACGACACCTCGCACTGGATGGTGACCGACACGAACTCGAGGTCGACGCCGCCGCTGGCGAACCCGCTCACATCCGGTGCGATCGTGGGGTCGCCGACGCAGTCCAGGCCCTGCCGGTCGAGCGCCTCCCGGGCGGCGGAGTCGGCATTGGCCGCGGCGGCTGGCTGGGTCCGGCTGATCGAGGCGGCCCGGGCGGCGTCGTGGGCGGCGACGTCGATCGCGTGCGCGGCGACCGCGGTCCGGCCGAGCATGATCGCGGTGACGATCAGCAGCAGGAATGCCGGGGTCAGGATCGCCATCTCCACCGACACCGACGCGCGCTCGCGCGCCGGCCCGCGCGCCCGCCAGCGCTCGCTCATGGCGCCTCCGTGAACCGTTCGACGGTGCCACGGGCGGTCTGCTGGATGTCCCAGGTGACCCACGGCACGACCGACAACGCCCGACCGCGGACCGTGATGAACACCTCCTCGTCGGTGCGGACCGGCTCGCCCACCTGCGCCTGGACCAGCCAGTCGCCGGCCCCGGCGAGGAACTCCTCGGCCCGATCCGTACCGGACCCGGGCGCGGCGTCGTACTGCCGCTCGGTGGCCACGCCGACCTGGGCCGCGGACAGCGCCACCGTGCGGGCGGTGAAGTAGGTGGTGACCTGAACCGCGCCGAACACCACCAGCACCAGCACCGGCCAGAGGATGGCCAGCTCGACGGCGGCGCCACCGCGGTCCCGGCCCGGCGCCGGTCGGCGGCGGGCCGGCCCGGGCCGACCGGCGCGCATCAGCCGCCTTCGGGGCCGTCAGGCAGGTCGGTCGGCGCGTCGTCCATGAAGCCCTCCACATAGGTGACGAGCCAGGCGAGCACGCCGATCGCGATGATCGCCAGCCCGGCGATGATGATCGCCGAGGGGACCGGGCTGTCGCCCCGGTCGGCCACCAGTGGCCGCAGGAGCTGACGCAACCGCCAGGCGGTCGCGAAATGCAAGCGGTACAAGACGTCCACGGTCGCGTCCTTTCTCGATCGACTACTGTTACTGTCCGATCCGGGCCATCAGCGGGTAGATGATGAACACCGCGAGCACCAGCAGCAGCGCAGCGCCCGGGATGTCGAGCTTGGTGGTGACGGCCTTGGCCCGGGCCAGCGCCTCCACCCGGATCTGGTCCCGCAGCGACTCGGCCCGGGCGAGCAGGGTCTCGTGCACCACCGCCCCGTCGGCGCCGGCGGCCTGCACGATGTCCCCGACGTCGCCCAGCTCCGGCACGTCGATCGTGCGGGCCAGTTCGCGCAGCTCGTCCCACGGCTGGTGCAGCTGCAGCTGGGCCCGCAGCAGGGTCTCCCGGAGCCGCTGGAACACCCAGCCGTCGACCCCGGTGCAGGCCCGCTCCAGGGCGGCGACCGGGCCGTGCCCGGCGGCCAGCTCCAGGCTCACCAGGTCCAGATAGGAGCAGACCGCCCGCCGGAACTCGTACCGGGCCTTGGCCGCCTTGGAGATCACGTCGTAGTGGGCGCTGAACGCCGCCAGCGCGGCCAGGCCGAGCGCCGCCCCGACCGGGATGACGAACGGGATCCCCCGCCCGGCGGTCAGGAACAGCGCCCCCAGCACGACCGGCGCCCCGAAGCCGATCAGGGCGGACAGGCCCACCGAGGTCCAGTAGTGCGAAGTGGTGCGCCCGAGCAGGGTCAGCTCCCGGGTCGGTGGCCGCCACAGCCGCTGCCACCACGGGCGGGGCGACGCCACCCCGCCGAGCGCGCCCAGCGCCTCCGGGTGCAGCCGGAGCAGTGCCCGGCCGGGCACCGGGGTGGCCGGCAGCACCCGCCAGATCAGCAGGAACACGCCGAGGCCGAACAGGCCACCGGCGCCGACCGCGACCGGGATCACGGCGCCGTCTCCGGAGTCGGCGGGCCGAGCAGCCGGGGCATCCGGGCCGGCCGGCTCATCGACCGTACCCACACCAGCAGGCCGATGAACAGCGCGGCCAGGATGGTCATCAGCAGCTGGCCACTGGGGGTCGAGTACGGGGCCATGTACTCACCGCTGAGCGCGGCGACCGCGACCACCACGATCGTGAAGCCGACCATGAACCGGATCGAGAGCCGGGCCGAGGCCCGCTCGGCGTCGGCCTCCTTGCGCATCCGTACCTCTTTGGAGGTCGCGTCGGCGATCGCGGTCAGCACCGCGCCGAGCCGGTCCCCACGGTCCCGGATGTGCAGCAGCAGTGCGGCGACGATCTGGTCGCAGACCGAGTCGTCGATCTCCTCGGCGAACCCGAGCAGCGCCTGCCGGCCGTGCCAGCCGGCCTGCAGCCGGGCGGCGAGCCGACCCGCCTGCTCGTCGATCGCCGGTGGGGCGGTGGCCGCGGCGGACAGGATCGCCGACTGCAGCCCGGCGCCGGTGCCGGCGACGTCGCGCAGCCGGCGGGTCCACTCGCCGATCGCCTCCACCCGGGCGATCGCCCGCTTCTCGGCCCGCCCGCCGGCCAGCAGCCACGGCACCCCCGGCACCGCGGCGGCGGCGAGCATGCCCAGCACCGGAAGGCCACTGATCAGCCAGGTGGCGCAGCCGGCGACCACCGCCAACCCGACCGCGATCTGATACCGCCGCTGGTCGGCCCGGGTGCGGCCGCGGCCCCGCCAGAGCCGGCTGCCGGCCGCGACCAGCCAGAGCGGTGGCCCGGCCGGGGTGCCCGGCCGGGGGAACAGCGCCCGGACCCCGAGCACCAGGCCGCCGACCAGCACCGCCCCGGACAGGGCGGCCAGCACGGTCACCGGGGTCATCGTCGGGCCGCCCGGGTGTGCAGCGGGCGGCGCCAGCCGCCGTCGCCGGCGGCGATGTACGGCGCCAGGTTGCGGCTGTCGTAGCCGACCCGCAGCAGCTGGTCGCGGATCCGCTCCGGATGGTGCCGGGGGATTGCCCGCCCGTCCGGGCCGGGCGCGAACAGCTCGGTGGCCACCACCTGTCCCCGCTCCCCGGCGCCGACCACCTCCACCACGTGCGACACGTAGCGGTACTTACGCCCGCCGATCCGGGTCTCGTCCACGATCTCCACATACACGATCAGGTCCAGCGCCCCGGCGACCATCCGCTGGGCCAGCTCGGCGGTCATCTCCTCGCCGTGGGTCAGCGCCAGCTCCACCGCCCGGTCGATCACCGAGTTCGGGTTGCGGGCGTGGATGGTGCAGATCGAGCCGCGGCTGGTGGTCATCGCCTGCAGCATCGCCACGATCTCCTTGCCCCGCACCTCCCCGACGATGATCCGCAGCACCCCGAGCGAGAGCGAGACCGGGATCAGGTCGGCCAACCCCACCTCCCCGCGGGGGCGGCCGCGGGCGTCCAGCTCCCCGTGGCCCTGCCGGGTCTCCATCGACATCGCCCACGGGTGCCGGCCGGTGGTGTGCAGGCCCAGCTCACGCCGGTCCTCCATCACCACCACCGGCTCGGTCCGGGCGATCTCGGAGGCCAGCGCCCGAGCCAGGGTGGTCTTCCCGGCCCCACCCAGCCCGGCGATCATGATGTTCAGGTCGGCGGCCATCGCCGCCTTCAGCAGGTCCCGCACCGGGTCGCTGACCATGTCCAGGCCGGCCAGCGAGTCCAGGTCGACGTCCAGTACCCGGTGCCGCCGGATCGCCGCGTGCGGCCGCGGGGTCACCCACGCCACCGCGGTCAGCCGGCTGCGGTGCTGGTCGGGCAGCTCCATCGAGATGTGCGGGTTGGCCGGGGACAGGTTCTTCTCCGACCCGGCCCGCCGGGCCAGCGTCTGCAGGATCTCCAGCAGCTC